>JBDSJW010000057.1:0-11688 GCA_039917235.1 Kapaibacterium sp. (SeqCode)
ATATAATTTGCTGTGCCTGAATGGTTCAATCTGTTCAACGATCACTCTATCATTCAGGGAGGGGACAATGGGTTTGACGTTTTCACGAATGCTGAAGGTCGGTATCGTCCTTTGCGCATGCGCCACGCTCGGCGCCTGCAAGAAGAGCCCCGATACGCAGGCAACCATCATCACGGACTCCACCGGAACGATGACATCGGACAGCGCGATGGCACATCATGATACCGCGATGGCATCCGGCACCGGCATGGATACCTCGAAGGCCGCCACCGCCATGCCGATGAACGACGCGAATATCCTCGCCGTGCTCTCCATGGCGGACTCCGCGGAGATCACCGAGGGGAAGCTGGCGCTGAAGAAGGGGAAGAACGCCGATGTCAAAAAGTTCGCGCAGATGATGATCACCGATCACGGCAAGATGATGAGCGATGGAAAAGCGCTCGCCGCCAAACTGAACATCACCCCGACTCTCCCCGCCGATGACAATATGAAGGGGGAAACGGCGATGATGGTGCAGGAGCTTACCTCCGCCGCCGACGGCGCCGATTTCGACGCAAAGTATATCGCCGAGGCGATTGGCGACCATCAGAAGGACCTTACGATGCTGAACGACATGCAGGCAAAGGCACAGGCGCCCGAACTGAAGGGTGCCATCAGCAAGGCGATTCCGGTGGTGCAGAAGCATCTTGACCGCGCCAAGGAAATCCAGGGAAAGCTGGGCTCAATGGCGGGAAAGTGATCCACGCCGATGACCCACATCGTCATGCAATCCTCTCCAATCCGGGTCTCCCGCCGGCCGGAGAGGATTTTTTTCGTGCGGACCCGGCACATTCCAAAAGCGGGATAATTAATAGCGAGCGCCGCGGTATACTTGCACCGGGCTTCCCCATTCACGCCGATAACCGGATGGAAAAACCACCCCGCGGACGGAGCGGGTTGCGGGGAATGGCAACGGTTTCATTCAGCGAAATCCTTTTATGACGATGCACCAGAACCAGCCGCCGGATCTTCAGACAATGGCGATGCGCGCAATGATCCATGCCGGCTTTTCCCCCGATATCCCCGCGCCGGCCAGGGAGCAGATCGCCGACCTTGGCGATGTGATGGCGCGCGAGACGGCCGATCCCCATATACGCGATCTCCGGGATCTCCTCTGGTCATCGATCGATAACGACGACACGCGCGATCTCGACCAGATCGAGTTCGCCGAGCGGCTCCCCGATGGAACCATCCGCCTCCTTGTCGCCATCGCCGATGTTGATGCCTACGTGCCGAAAGGCTCGCCGATCGACCTCTTCGCCGCCCGCAACGGCACATCGGTCTATACCGGCGTTATCACGTTTCCCATGCTCCCGGAGGAGCTTTCCACCGGCCTTACATCGCTTCAGGCGGATGCCGATCGTCTGGCAATGGTGATTGAGATGATCCTGGCCGGGGATGGGGCGATCGTCAGAAGCGATGTCTATCGCGCGATTGTCCGCAACCGCGTGCAGCTTGCCTACGAGAGCCTTGGCCCGTGGCTGGAGGGAACCGGCCCGATTCCCGAAACAATCCCCGCGATCGATGGGCTGGAGGAACAGCTTCGGCTTCAGGAGGATGCGGCGGAAAAGCTCCGCGCCGTTCGCAGGCGCGCCGGAGCGCTCAACTTCGAGACGATCGAGGCGCGCCCCGTGTCGGTGAATGGTCATGTGACAGAGCTGGCCGTGACGGAGTCCAATCAGGCCCGCGATATCATCGAGAGCTTTATGGTCGCCTCCAACAGCACCATCGCCTCCTTCCTCGATTCCGCCGGCATCCCCTCGATCCGTCGCGTGCTGGAGCCGCCGTACAGGTGGGACAGGATCGCGGAGATCGCCGCCCGGCTTGGCGATTCGTTGCCGCCGCAACCGGACGCCCACGCCCTTGCCGCGTTTCTCGACAAGCGGAAGCAGATCGATCCCATCCGTTTTCCCGATCTCTCGCTCGCGGTGGTCAAACTTCTCGGCGCAGGCGTTTACACCGTTGAGGGGCCTGAGGACACCACCCCGGACCACTTCAGCCTTGCGCTCCAGGATTACACCCACTCCACCGCCCCCAACCGTCGCTATATCGATCTTGTCATCCAGCGGCTGCTGAAAAGCGTTACCGAGGGACGGCCAAGCCCGTATGGGATCGATGAGATGCGGGGGATAGCGGAGCATGCCAGCAGGCGTGCCAGCGAGGCGCGGCAGGTGGAGCGATATATGCGGAAGGCGGTGGCGGCGATGTTCCTGAGCGAGCATATCGGCGAACACTATCAGGCAATCGTCACCGGCGTTTCGCCGAAAGGGACGTTTGCACGGCTGGTGGCGCCGCCGGCGGAAGGGAGGATCGTCAGCGGGGAAGAGGGGCTGGATGTTGGCGACAGGATCGGCGTGCGGCTGGCGGCGACCGACCCGGAACGCGGCTTTATCGATTTCGAGCGGCTGAAATAATCGGTCGGATAATGTATTCCGGCGATATCTCATGTATCGCGCGCGCACGAATATTTTTCCGGCGATAATTCATCGCCGCGCGACGGATTATTCTCAGCGCCGTTGGAAAAATGCGCATTGAAATCGCGCAACAAAAAAAATGCACAGGATCGAACATCATTAATCTACCGCGAATATCATGACACCATTAACCAAATCGGCGGCATGGAGTGCGCTCAGCGACCACTCCCAGACGGTTTCCCGGATGCACATGCGCACTCTGTTCGCGCGCGATTCCGGACGGTTCGAACATTTTTCGCTCCATCTCGGGGATATTCTTTTCGATTATTCCAAAAATCGCGTCACCGCCGAGACGATGGAGCTTCTGATCGATCTGGCAAACCAGGCTGATTTGAATGGATGGATTGAAAAGATGTTCAACGGCGAAAAAATCAATATCACCGAAAACCGCTCGGTGCTCCATATCGCGCTCCGGAACAGATCCAACAGGCCGATCATGGTGGATGGCGAGGATGTGATGCCGAAGGTAAACGCGGTGCTGGCGCAGATGCGGACGTTCAGCGAATCGGTCCGCGGCGGCGATTGGAAGGGATATTCCGGCCGGCCGATCACCGATGTGGTGAATATCGGCATCGGCGGCTCCGATCTTGGTCCGGTCATGGTCACCGAAGCGCTCCGTCCCTACGGTCGCGAAGGGTTGAACGTCCACTTCGTCTCCAACGTGGATGGGACGCAGATCGTGGAAACGCTCAAGCCGCTGGACCCCGCCACAACGCTCTTTATCATCGCCTCCAAGACCTTTACCACGCAGGAAACACTGACCAACGCTCGCTCGGCAAAGGATTGGCTCCTCCGCTCCGGCGCCGATGCATCCGCCGTGGCAAAGCACTTCGTCGCCCTCTCCACGAACGCCGCGGAGGTGGAAAAATTCGGGATTGACACGGCGAACATGTTCGAGTTCTGGGATTGGGTGGGGGGGCGCTATTCGCTCTGGTCGGCGATCGGATTATCGATAGCGGTATTTATCGGCATGGATAATTTCGAGGAATTGCTCGGCGGCGCGTTTACCGTGGATGAGCATTTCCGGACAACGCCGTTCGAGAAGAATATCCCGGTGATCATGGGGCTGCTGGGGATCTGGTACAACAATTTCTTCGACGCGCAGACCCATGCGATTCTCCCGTACGATCAATATCTCCATCGTTTTCCCGCCTATTTTCAGCAGGGGGATATGGAGAGCAACGGCAAGAGCGTCCGTCGCGACGGATTATGGGCCGATTATTCCACGGGGTCTGTGATCTGGGGTGAGCCGGGGACCAACGGCCAGCACGCATTTTACCAGCTTATTCATCAGGGAACCAAAATAATTCCGGCCGATTTTATCGTCCCGATTGAAACTCATAATCCAATCGGCGAGCATCATGAAATTCTTCTTTCGAATTTCTTCGCGCAGACCGAAGCGCTGATGAAGGGAAAAACCGCCGATGAGGTACGCACGGAGCTTGAAACATCAGGAATGAGCGACGATGCGCTGGAGTCGCTGATTCCGCACAAGGTCTTTACCGGCAACCGGCCCACCAACTCGATCATCGTCCAGAAGATCACACCGGCCACGCTTGGCTCGCTGATAGCCCTGTACGAGCATAAGATTTTCACGCAGGGGATTATCTGGGATATCAATTCATTTGATCAGTGGGGCGTGGAACTGGGGAAGCAGCTTGCAAAGACGATTCTCCCGGAGCTTCCCGGCGATACTTCGGTGACATCGCACGATTGCTCCACCAATGGCCTGATTAATTATTATAAATCGCGACGCGGAACCGGAGGGGAATAATTCCCCGATAATTCACGACGTGATGATAGTTCCGGCGCGGCCGACACGTATTACGATGCCGGCCGCCGGAAATATAAAACCCCCTGAATTACTTCAGATTGCTCAACACCTATGGATCTGACCACCCGCACATGGATGGCCGAGCGCGTTCGCGGCTTCGGCACATCGATTTTCGCAGAAATCAGCGCGCTGGCAAGGGAGTTCAACGCCGTAAACCTGGGGCAGGGATTTCCCGATTTCGATGGGCCGGAGGAGATACGGAACGCCGTGGCCCGTGCTATCGCGGCGGGACATAATCAGTATGCGCTCTCCAACGGGGAGGCGCCGCTGCGGGAGGCGATAGCCGAACACTCCCTCCGTTTTTACGGGACGCGGATCGACCCGCTCGCGGACATCACCGTCACCAGCGGCGCAACCGAGGCGATCTTCTGCACCGGCCTGGCGTTTATCGAGCCGGGGGATGAGGTGATCATCTTTGAGCCGTGCTACGATTCCTATGTCCCCGCAATCCGCATGGCCGGCGGAATCCCGGTGCCGGTGGCACTCCACGCCCCCGATTTCCGTTTCGATCCGGCCGAGCTGCGCGCCGCCGTCACCGGCCGCACCCGCGCCATCTACGTCAACACACCGCACAACCCGAGCGGAACCATCTTCACGGAGACGGAGCTGGAGACGATTGCCGCGATCTGCCGCGAGCACGATCTGCTGGCGATCGCCGACGAGGTGTACGAACATATCGTCTACCCCGAGGCATCTCACCGTCGCCTGGCGACGCTTCCCGGCATGTGGGAGCGGACGCTGACGATATCGAGCGGCGGCAAGACATTCTCCTTCACCGGCTGGAAGATCGGCTGGGCGATAGGCCCGGAGCCGTTGCAGGCGGCGCTCAGGCGCGTTCACCAGTTCAGCGTCTTTGCCACATGCACGCCGATGCAGCACGCCATCGCCGAGGCGCTCCGCCTTCCCGATAATTACTTCACAACGCTTGCATCCGATTATCTGGCGCGACGTGATTTTCTGATGGAGGTGCTTCGTGAGGCGGGTCTGCGGCCTTGCAGGCCCGATGGGAGCTATTTCATCGTGGGGGATATCAGCGATTTCCCCTTTGCCAGCGGCGCCGATTTCATCCGCCATCTGATCCGGGAGATCGGCGTGGCGGCCATTCCGCTGGATACGTTCTACCTTGATCCGGCGGGGGGAAAGGGGCTTGTCCGTTTCTGCTTCTGCAAGAGCTGGGAGACGCTGGAGGCGGGAGCGGAGCGGCTTCGGAAGCTGCGGGGATAGAGGGAACATCTCCGCGGGACCACATGCGTTAAGCCTCACATGCGGGAAGAGTCAGCCGCCTGGAAATTTCATCCGAGCAAAACAATCGATATGTTGGCCGGTGAAGTTTCGATACTGATCACCGTCTTGCAAAAAAGCCACCGGTATTCCGGTCAGGATTTCGCTTATCGAGGAGAATCCATGAAGCTTACACCACATCTTATCGCAATCGCTCTTCTGGCACCGGTCATGGCCCGCGCGCAGACGTTCGTGGCGCATGAGTGGGGAACATTCACAACGCTTCAGGGGAGCGATGGCGTGATGCTCCCCGGCCTTTATCTGGAGGAGGAGTCGCTGCCGGCGTTCGTTCACTGCTACGATGGCTTCTCCCCCGATGCAACGGTGCGGAATAAAGGGCTCTATCGTCCGGGGATCGGCGTGACGGTGAAGATGGAGACGCCGGTGATTTATTTCTACTCCGGCACCAGCCTGAATGCCGATGTCCGTGTCGATTTTCCGAACGGTGCCATCAGCCAGTGGTATCCCGAGCGGACGTCCGGCACCGAGGAGGCGGGGCTGGAACCGATCGACTTCACGAAACAGTATAACGGATTTATCGACTGGCGCGTCACGCTCCTGGCGCCCGATTCCGGGGACTATACCGCTCCAGCCGAACAGGAAACACCCACCTGGACATCACCACGCGCAACCGACGCGAATCTGGTCAAAGGGGAGAAGGGGGAAACCGAAAAGTTTCTCTTCTACCGCGGAGTGGGGAATTTCGATGTTCCCCTCCATGCCCGATTTACCTCGCCCGGGCTGATGGAAATCACCAACACCGGAGCCGAACCGATCCCCTATGTCTTTATCTACGACATGGATAAGCAGGGAGCCAGGGTGATATGGACCGGACCGCTTGCGCCGGGCGCATCGGAAAGGGTGGAGCCGGCAACGGCGGCCCCGCTCGACAGCGCGAGCCTTGCCGCGAAGTTCATGGAATTCAACGCGGCCCTCACCGGAGCCGGACTTTATCCAAAGGAATCGGCCGCGATGCTCGCCACATGGCGGTACAGCTACTTCGGCACAAGGGGCCTCCGCGTCTTCTGGATTGTCCCGCGCGGCTTTACCGACCGGACGCTCCCGCTCAGCATCAACCCGGCCCCCGAATCGCTGCAACGGGTCCTTGTCGGGCGGAGCGAAGTCCTCTCGCCGGAGTTGGAGGCCCATCTGGTGAGCGAATTCAAAATCGCCTCCGACCTGCCGGACTGGAACGGCGATCGTTATTATCTGGCGTACCGCGAACGTGCGGCGCGCCTGGTCGCCGCGCTGGGAACGGCGTCGCGGATGACCGGAGAGATGGGGTTGAGCATCTCTCCGAACCCGACGGAGGGGAGTTATCATGTGACCGCGCGGGTCGGAAGGGATATTCCGGTGGAGCTGGAGGTGACCGATATGCTCGGCAACAGCCTGATGGCGTTCCGGGAGATGCCGCATGACGGAGGGGTGGAACGGGAAATCGATATGCGATCGTTCCCCTCCGGGATGTATATCCTTCATCTCAGAAGCGGCGGAAGTGAATGGACCAGGAAGATCATCAGAATGTAGCGGCGGGTGATTAAAAGAAAGGGGCACGATCGTTTTCGATCGCGCCCCCTCGGAATTATCGTGGCATGCCTGACAGTGTGGAATCACAACAGCATGCCCGGGAATGGCTTCTATGAACGGGCCGGCGCCCATTCCCCTGCTCAGACTGTTCAAGGGCGATCAATCGCAAGGCGGCCGGAAGTCTGTTAATGAACGATCGTCACCAGCCGCGTGATATGCGCGCCGCCGACATTGACCACCGCCGTGTAGACACCAGCCGGAAGCGCCGCGCCATCAATACGAAGCAGCCCCTCTCCGGCCTCCGCGTCCCGATCCGCCAGCGTGGCGACATGCTCGCCGCGAAGGTTGTAGAGATCAGCGGCCAGATGAGATGCGTGACTGAGCGAGTATGGAAGCATCGCGATGCCGGAAGCCGGGTTCGGACGTGCCTGGCCCAGGGATGTGCCCGAGGCGACCTCGTCCCCGCCGTCAACGCCGGCCGGTCCCATAAGCCACGCAATCCCCTTCTTCAGCAGCAGCGAACGCTGCGTGATATCACCAATTCCCTCGGCACCAAAGCCGAGATAGATCAGCCTGTTCTGCGCGTCCGAATAGCGGATGCCGGCCACGCCCTGGCTGGAACCGTAGTAGAGGATCGGCACGGCGCCATCGCGCGCGGATAGCTCATCCGGCGTATCCTCGTTTTGCACGCCGTTGTTGATCCTGAAGCTGAGGCCATCGGCAACGGGATCGCCGGCAACGCCCTTGATCGGCGTGCTCAGGTTGCTGTCGCGCACATAGTTCGCGTGGAGATAATCGTTCATAAACGCTATGTCGTGCGGGGTGGCTTCGTCGGTGTTGGCCGGATCGGCAAGGCCGTATCCGATCTCCGCGCCGATCAGGAACATCCTTCCACCACGAGTGAAGAAGTCCTTCAGCTCCGCGATATCGGAAGCCCTCAACGCCCCCTTACCAACTTCGTACACCACGGCGGGATACGTATGAAGATCAAACAGCCCCTCATCGCCATGATCCACGATAGCGTAGATCACATCCCCCTTTGCAAGGGCCGCATCGTAGGAGGTGCTGATCGTGGCAAGCCCCTCATCGCGGGTGATCACCAGCGCCTGAATATTGGCGGCGTAGAGGGTGAACTTCTGCGACCAGTCGGCGCCGCCGGGGCCGCTGTAGCTCACCGTCACCGATCCCTTTCCTGACTTGCTGGTGGAGTTGGCGGAGGAGAACGATACGCTGAGCGGAGCGGGCGTCCCGCTCTTCAGCATGGCGGTGCCGGTGGTCCCGATCATGGCGTCGCCGACCATGACATTAGCGGTCCATCCGGCCGGGAGGCTCTTGGTCACCTTCATGGTGTAGAGGCCATCGCGCGATGCCGTCAACTGCGCGCCGAACGTGTCATCGGCGGACGATTTCCGAATGGCGGAGAAGGTGCCGGCGGGAGTTGTTGCCTTGATGATGGTCCTGTCGGTCTCCACCTGAAGCACCTCTTTGGTGGTCGGGTCCTGAACAAACGCCACGATATACATCCCGTTGGCATCCCAGGTGGCATCGGGCGTATAGCTTACCGGGATGTTCATGTTCTCGCCGGCCGCCAGGGTCAGCACCGTCCCGTTATCGCCTGCCAGCATCTTCCGCGCGATGTAGTAGAAATCCTTCTCGCCGTTGGTGCCGGCCTTTGCATAGTTGTGATGCGCCTCCACCGCCAGAACAAACACCCGCTTGCCGCTGAGCGCCGCGCTGGTCGATATCTTCACGCTCCCGCTGATAACGCCCGCATCCGTCGAGGAGGTGACGTTCAGGGTAATCGGCGACATGGTGCCGCGGACCGCGTTGACATCGTGGGCAATGGCGATGGTATCGGAGGGAGCGCCATCGTAGCCGCCGCTGAAGGTGGCGGTGGGATGAATGCCGTTCACCAGCGCGGATGGGACGCCGCTGATCGAGTAGAAGCTGACGCGACCGTTATGCATGGTCGCGTTGGCGGCGTTCATCACATCGGCCCCGGGGAATGCCGAGTGAAAAACGATGGAGATCAGATCGCGGTTATCAGGCCGCGCCAGATATGCCTCAAACGTCGGGTTCTGCGCCGCGCACGGTCCGCAGCTTGCATTGGTGGCCTCCTCGACCAGCACCTTCCGTGGCGACTGCGCGCCGGCCGCGACCGGCAGAAGCAGAGCTCCGGCCGCCAGCAGCGTCTGCAATAGTGTAGTTGAACGGGTCATCGCGTCTTCTCCAGCTTTATGATAGTAATAACGGGAACAGTCATCTGGAAGGAACGGTCAGCACAAGCCGCGCGCGGGTCTGGGAGGGGCAATGGAAGGTGCGCGCCAGGGAACGATTGTGGTACGGGTCGATCGATGTACCCGCGGCATTCACGGGGAGCAGAGCGACCGTCAATAATACGATGATGAAGAGGTGAAAGGCAACGGGAAAGGCGTGGGGCCGGGGACGGTTGAAACACCCCCCGACAGTAGCCAACTGTTCAAGGAGGATCAGCCGCACGGCGGCCGCAGTGAGCGAATGGTGAAGGCCAACGCCGCGGATGACTTCCTTCAACAGTCTGTCAACCGCCGATCTGAATCATCACCCTGCCGCTCTGCCCCACCAACTCCTCGGCCGACGGATGCTCCTTCGGCTTTGCATCGAGCGCGTGGAGAAAGAGATCGGCGATGGCCGCGTCGTCGCCACCGGAGCGGAGAATGGCGCGGATGTCGAACTCCAGCGGCGAGTGGAGGCAGGGCATCACCTTCCCCTCCGCGGTAAGGCGGAGACGGGAACAACTGTCGCAGAACGGCTGCGACATCGAAGCAATCACGCCAACGGTGCCGGCGTGACGGCGGCCGCTTTCGCGGTTGGTGACGCTGTAGTCGCGGCTGATGGGGGATGGGCCATCCGGTATCCGCTCAAGAAGAAATCGCTCCTCGATCCTCCCAAGCATCTCCCCCATCGTCACGCAATGCCGCTCGTTCCAGTCATTGCCGGCAAAGGGCATAAACTCGATAAAGCGGATCGCAATCGGACGCTCGGCGGCGTAGTTGACGAAATCGAGCAGTTCGTCATCGTTGAGGCCGCGGAGGATAACCGCGTTCAGCTTGATCGATGGGAAGCCGGCATCGATGGCGGCGTCGATCCCCTCAAGCACATCGGCAAGGGCATCGCGACGGGTAAGCTCGCGGAAGCGCTCGGGGTTGAAGGTATCCAGGGAGATGTTGAGGGTATCGACCGATGCGCGTATGGCGGAGAGCTTTCTCTTCAGAAGCACGGCATTGGTGGTAAGCGCAAGCGAGCGGAGGCCGGGAATGGCGCGGAGGCGGAGAAGCAGATCCTCGATATCGGAACGGACCAGAGGCTCGCCGCCGGTAACGCGAATCTTCTCCACCCCCATCGACACGGCAACGCCGGCGATGCGGATGATCTCCTCGAAGCTGAGAATCTCCTCCCGCCTCTTCCAGATCATCTCCTCCTCCGGCATGCAGTAGGCACAGCGGAGATTGCATCGATCAGTGACCGATATCCGGAGGTAGGTATGTTTCCGCCCGTGGCGGTCGATCAGCGCGTTCATGAGGTTATATGGAGATATATAATCGGTACGGGACGAGAGATGACGAGACTCCTACAACCCGGCATACCAGTCGTATCCTTCCTTTGCCCAGTAGTCATCGGGTCGCCGGTCAGAGAACCTGATGGTTCCGATACGCTTGATATGCTTGATGCCGTACTTCACCGGCGTCACCAGCCGGAGCGGAGCGCCATGTTCAGGGGCCAGCGGCTGGCCGTTCATCTCGTAGCAGAGGAGCGTCTGCGGATGGATGGCGCTTGCCATCTCCAGGCCCACAAAGTACGCCTTGTCGGGGGTTTCCATCGCAACGTACCGTAAGAGATCGTCAGGGCGATGTTCCGGATCGGGCGCCTGACCGCTTTTTGTTCCCAGCCTGTTCGCCACCATGAAATCGATCAGCCGCGCGCCGCCCCAGTGAACCACCTCGCTCCATCCCTCGATGCACTTCAACTCGGTTACCATATCAACGCGCGGCAGCCGCCGGATATCATCCAGAGCGAACGTGGAGGCGGGAGCCGCGCCATTGGCCGGGTTGGCAACCGTCAGTCGCCATGCGACGGGATCGAATCCTTCGGAGAGGCCGATATCGCCGTTGGCGCGGGGCATTCTGGCGCGATCCGGCGGAAACACCGGCGCCAGATGCGAGCCGCTGAAATATCCTCCGGCAATCTTCTCGTTCAGCCCCAGCACGCGACGGAAGGGGGAATGGATTCCATCCTCGGCGGCGGTCGAGAGGAGCCATCGCCAGCCGGCGGCTCCGGCAAGAAGCGCGCCACCTCCCACCAGAAACGCCCGTCGCGACCGGCGGCGCATCTCCAGCTCGGCATCCCTGTCGCTCATCGGCTCCGTGATACGCCCCTTTGTCATTGCCATTGCCATGTTCTCCGTTTACCGTGTAGATCAACCCTGCAACTACGATCAGCCTTTGGCGGGACCGGCGTTTTCCGGCTCCGCGACGTTTGGAACATCGACAAGAT
>JBDSJW010000058.1:0-11841 GCA_039917235.1 Kapaibacterium sp. (SeqCode)
AGACGCGGTATGTGGAAGGGGCGGAACAGAACATCTTTGAGATGTTCCGGTGGACCGGCATCGAATTCGATGAGGGGCCGCACATTGGCGGGCCGCATGGGCCGTACCGGCAGTCCGAGCGGACCGATATCTACAGAGTCCACGCGCAGATGCTCCTGGACCGCGGCACCGCCTATTACGCGTTCGATACCGCCGAGGAGCTGGACCGGATGCGCGAACGGCAGAAGGCCGCCGGCGTGGCCCCGAAGTACGACCGCACATCGATGCGGAACCAGTTTACGCTGGGAGAGGAGGAGACGCGGCGCCTTATCGATTCCGGCACGCCCTGGACCATCCGGCTCTATGTGCCGCTGACCGGCGAAACCCGCACCAGCGATCTTGTCCGCGGCGAGAGCGTCTTCCCGAACAAGACCATCGATGACCAGATCCTCCTGAAGTCCGATGGCTACCCAACCTATCATCTCGCCAACATCGTGGACGATCACCTGATGGAGATCACCCATGTGATCCGTGGCGAGGAGTGGCTTCCATCGCTCCCCAAGCATGTGATCCTCTACGACGCGTTCGGCTGGGAGAAGCCGCAGTTCGCCCATCTCCCGCTCCTTCTGGGGCCAACCCGCAAGAAGCTCTCAAAGCGTGATGGCGATGTCTCGGTGGCGGAATATCTCCAGAAAGGCTATCTCCCGGAGGCGCTCGTCAACTTCGTGGCGCTGCTTGGATGGAACCCGACAGCGGACAGGGAGATCTTCACGATGGAGGAGATGATCGCGATGTTCGAGCTGGAGAAGGTGAACAAGGCCGGAGCGATCTTCGATCTGGAGAAGCTCAACTGGATGAACGGCATGTATCTCCGCCAGATGCCGGTCGAGCGCCTGGCCGGCGACGTGCTGCCGATACTCGCGAAATCGGGGTTCGGGAATGTGGAGATGGTCTATGCCGAGGCAGTGGTGGATCTGATCAAGGAGAGGATCACCACGCTGAACGATATCCCGGCCTTCGCCGACTACATGTTCGGCCCAATCCGCTGCGTCGATTTCACCTATGCCCAGAAGCACTGGAAGGCGGGAACGCGGGAGCAGGTAGAGGAGATGGCGAGCCGGTTCGCAAAGCTGAGCCCCGCCGAGTGGACCGTGCCGATGATCGAGGGAGTTGTGCGCGGCTACGCCGAGGAGCTGGGCCTCTCCGCCGGAAAGCTGATTCATCCTCTCCGCCTGGCCATCACCGGCAGGCAGGTTGGGGCGGGAATGTTCGAGACGATGGTGGTGCTTGGACAGGGAACATCGATCACGCGGCTGCGGGAATTCACCGGGCCAACAGTATAACAGCAGACTGTCTCTGTCTGTCGGGGGACGTTTCAAACGTCCCCACACGCCCAACGCAACGGATAGCAACAACGGACTTTTGACCACGGAACCGATGCAAACCACATACAATACAAAGCTCATCGGCGTGCTCTGCCATCCGGTCGGCGAGAACCTGATTCATCAGATGATCTCCAGCGCCTGCGAGATCGCCGGGGCCGATGTCTCCTGCCTCCTCTTCGACGCGCAGGTGCGGGAGCTTGCCACCCCGGTTGCCGCGCTCCGGGCGCTTGGCGCCAGCGGCGTCTATCTGGACAGCCGTCTGCGCGGGGCCGCCGCGGGGCTGGTGGACTATCTTTCCGACGAGGCTCACGGGGCCGGCGTGATCAACACGATGGTCTTCGACGGCGATCAGGCAACCGGACATAACACGGAGGCGCGGGCGATCGTGAAGGTGCTGGAGCCGTATAAGGATATCTTCGGCAACGGCAGCGCGGTGATCCTTGGCGGCGGCGCCATGGCCCGATCGGCGGCCTACGCGGTGGTCCGCCATTTCCGCATGAAGCATGTCGCCATCGCCAACAGAACGCCGCAGCAGGCGCAGATTCTGAAGCAGTTGCTCAGCGGCACCAAGACCACATCGGTGATCGAGGCGTACGAGCTCTTCCCCCCCGATCTTGCGCAGATCCTTGCGGAGTCCCGGCTGATTATCAACGCCACCCCGCTCGGCTCCTATCCGAATGTGGAAGAGACGCCGATCACGATCCCGGAGATCTTCCACGATCGCCAGATCGTCCTGGACACCAACTTCAGCCCCGCCTTTACGCGGATGCTCACCGATGCCGCCGCCGCCGGAGCCACGACAATCAGCGGCGTGGAGGTGCTGGTGGAGCAGGTGCGCGAGGCATATGAGCTGCTCACACGATCCCCCTTCCCGCTCGAACAGATCAGGGAACTGCTGGTGACAAACACCGACGAAGCAGAGATCGAAAAAAGGAGCGACGAGGAAGCCGCCGGGTGATGATATGATACCGCCGGAGCGCGTCCATCACAGCGCGCCCCGGCTTTACGTTGAACCGATTACTACTTGAAGAGCGGCAGCACTTCACCCTCCAGAAGGGCCTCCAGGCGCTGCACGGCGCTTATCGCCCCCGCTATCGTCCCCTTGTTCCCACTGTTGATCGCCTCCCCGAACGATGGCTGGATAGCCATCACCCGCCACATCGCTTCATCGATCGCCGCGCGAACTCTCGCATCCAGATCGGGATTCTTCTTCACCACCAGGCTGCTGATGCCAAGGCCGGTGATCGGCACACTCCGCTCGCGATACTCCCCCGTGTACCACGCCTTGATCCCATCAAGGTTGGCGATGAAATCATCCTTCGATGTGTTGCTGAACCGTGATTCAGCGTAACTGTCGTCGGGGCTGTGATAGGAGATTCCCATCTTTGAGTTTTGCAGCTCGCTGGCAAGCGAGCTGCTGCTGTTGATAGACTCCCTGAGCGCCGCCAACGCCGAGGTATAAAGGCTCCCGGGCTGGCCGGCATGGCAGAACTGCCACTGATAGGCCGCGCTGTCCCCGGCCATCGTTCCCTGCCATGTGATATTGAGCCTTGCCACGCTGCTCTGCATCAGCGTCGCCGCGGCGAGCATATAATCGAACTCCCTGTCGGTGATATGCTCCACCACCTGCTTCCCGTCCGCTCCCCAGAGCAGATATTCGATCGCGTGAAATCCCCTGGCCGTCCCCTCCTCCCGAGCGAGAGACGCCGCGTCGATCCGGTCGCGCCCATCGAGAATATTCCTGATCGTGGTGATATCCACCGGCCAGCTATCGATCTCGGTATTGGTATGCTGATTCTTCGCCGGCCCCAGAAGCCCCACCTCGGAGAACTCCCATGGCCTTCGCGCCAGCTTCCACGACATCCTGGCCCTCTCCAGGTTATCAGCCGTCCGCGTCGTTCTCAGGTCGGTGATTGCCCCGGTCACCTCCGTGACCCGCGTGGCAAGATCGGCGGTGGCCGCGGTGTAGACGTTGGCGGCAAGATCGCAGAGCAGATCCCGGAGGCCCTGATCGGTCGCCATCCGCACCGAATCGGCGCGCCTGATGGCGTCGTCATCAAGGCCGGGAGGATTGCCGCAACCGCCGGAAATAATCGCCATCACCGCGATGGTCAGTAGCAATGGTATGAAGAGGGAGATTTTCATGGGGGAGCCCGGTTGATAAAATCAGTGAGATTACTTGATAAACGGATTACAGGATAGTGATGACTAAAGACCCCGGCGACCGGAAAAAGTGTCGGGACATCATCACTCCTCCTCCCCATTATCCCTTCCCGTATCGCCCCAACTCCGGTAACTTCAACGCCATGAACGACCTTACTACCGGCGAACCAACCCACGGCATCGTGGTGATTATCTCGGCACATGCCGAATGGAATGTGATACGCTCGCTCCACCCGGAGGCGGAGATGCGGCGGACGCCGTTCGGGGAATGGTTCCCGCACGAGCTGGAGACAGGCGCCGGGAAGATGCCGGTGACATTCCTTCATGGCGGCTGGGGGAAGATCGCGGCCGCGGCATCGGCGCAGCATGCGATAGACCGGTTCCGGCCGGAACTGCTGGTGAATATCGGAACGTGCGGCGGCTTCGCCGGAGCGATTGAGCGGGGGACGGTGGTGGCCGCGGAACGGACCGTGGTGTACGATATCATCGAGATGATGGGGGATCAGGAGGAGGCCACGGCGCATTACACGACGGAGATCGATCTCTCCTGGCTCGGCGAATCGCTCCCCAGCCCAGCAATCCGCACCCTCCTCGTCTCCGCCGATCGCGACCTGATGGTGCACGAACTTCCCGATCTCCGCGCCCGCTACAACGCCGTCGCCGGGGACTGGGAATCGGGGGCGATAGCATGGGTCGCGGCCCGCAACGGCGTGCGGCTGCTGATCCTCAGAAGCGTCTCCGATCTGGTCGGCGATAGTGGCGGCGAGGCCTACGGCCGCATCGAGGTTTTCCATGAAGGGACTCGCGAGGTGATGGCCCATCTGCTCGCGATCCTTCCGCTCTGGATAGCCGCCGCCATGCCGTCCCCTCCCTTCCCCGCTGGCGGGGCCGCTTCGCCGCACGCTGACAAGCCCACAACGCCGATGAAATAATCTTCTACAGCCTCGTGATGAATTGCCCGGATCGTGTGTCCTGATCCCCATGGGCGCGTTTCCCGCGCGTCCCACGGCGGCCCGCGCCGGACGTAACGTTCCGGCCCGTGAAATCATTCCTGGCTATGATCGGCACGCGATGCCGGTCGGGAACGGCACTCCGCCGCCGTACTCTCAATTCATTCGAGGCAACGCTCATGAGGCTGATTTCACCCGATCCGGCAGGTGGCGGGAACAACCTGCTTCCGCGAACCATCCTGCTCATCCTCGCCATCGTGGCGCTGATTCCGGGCGTTCTCCGCGCTCAGGGAGGGACAACATCGGACGCGCCACCGAACAGCGAAACCGTGGAGCATGCGCTCTCGTCGCTGCCGGTCGTCTTCCGCAGGAACGCGGGGCAGTGGGATGATCCTATCCTCTACCAGGGACGCTCCGCGGGGGCAAACGTCTACTTTATGAAGGAGGGGCTCAGCTTCGGCTATACGCGGGAGATCGAGGAGGAGGACGCGGAAGAGAAGGAAGGGGAGGAGTCGGGGCACGGTGAGAAGTCGGAGGAATCGGAATTTCTGGTCTGGAACCTCACGTTCGCCGGGATGAACCCGGGCGCGCGCATCGTCTCGGAAGGGGAGCGCGATGGGGTTGCCAACTATCTCCACGGCGATGATTTCAGTAGACACATAACCCATGTCCCGGAGTATTCGCGCCTCTGGTACAGGGATATCTATCCCCATATCGATCTCCGTTACTACGGCACCGGAGCGGCGCTGAAGTACGATTATATCGTGGCGCCGGAGGGGAATATCGGCGATATCAGGATGGCATGCAGCGGCATCGAAACGCTGGCGATCAACGCGAAGGGACAGCTCGAAATCACCAACGCATGGGGGACCGTGGTGGAGGAAGCGCCATTTACCTATCAGGTGATCAACGGCGCCCGGCGCAAGGTGGCGTCGCGCTATCGGCTGGTGAACGATACCACGTTCGGATTTGCGATCGCCGGCGGCTACGATCATACGCAGCCTGTCATCATCGACCCGATCATCCTCTCGTGGTCCACCTTCGTCGGCGGGACGGGGGATGAACAGATGGGATATATCCGCGATATCGCCGTGGATAAGCAGGGGAATGTCTACGGCACCGGCTGGTATACCGCCGGGTTTCCGACAACGCCCGGCGTCTACGGCAAAGGCGCGTTCGGGCCGGACTACAGCACCTTCCACGACTACTACAACGATGTCTTCGCCTTCAAGATGGACCCGACCGGGACAAGGCTGATCTACTCCACCTATATCGGCGGCTCATCGAACGAGCTGGGGCTCAGGCTCAGGGTAAACGATGCGGGAGAGGCGTTTGTCACCGGGCAGACCTATGCATCCAGGGGCGGGTTCGGGCGGAACAACTTTCCGATCACCGCCAACGCGCTCTCGAAAACGTATGGCGGCAACTTCGATCTCTTCGCCCTCCGCCTGAGCGCCGACGGGACAACGCTGATCTACTCCACCTACATTGGCGGCAATGGTTACGAGGACGTCGGGGGGATCGCGATCGATCAGCAGGGATCGCTCTATCTCTGCGGCTCCACATCCAGCAGCGATTTTCCGACGACGGCCAACGCCATCCGCCGCACACCCTACGGCAACTCGGATATCTTCGTCTCCAAACTCGCCGGCGACGGAAGCCGGATGATCTTCTCCACCTATATCGGCCAGAAGGGGGAGGATAGCGCGTATGATATGGCGCTCGACCGCCAGGGGAACATCTACGTTTCAGGGTGGACAAGCTCCACCACGTTCCCCGTCACCGCCGGAGCCTACGCAACCCGCTACACCGGCGCGGGGGCGGGCGTTGTGCTGAAGCTGGCCCCCGACGGCGGCCGCGTTATCTACGCAACCTTTATCCAGTCGGCCAGCGACGACAGGAACGTGATAGCGGTTGATCGGGACGGGAGCGCGGTTATTGCCGGGACCACCAGCGACCGAAATTTCCCCACCACCGCCAAAGCGTATTCGCGAACGCTGAAGGGAGCCACCGATGCGTTCGTGGTAAAACTGGACAGCCTTGGGGCAACGGCGCGCTACTCCACGCTCCTTGGCGGAAGCGGCAATGAGCAGCCCGAGGGGATAGCGCTTGCCGCCGGCGGGCAGGTCTTTATCTCCGGAAGACTGATCTTTCCGAACGCCCCCTCCACCCGGAATTTCAAGGCCGATTTCCCCGTGACCACATGCGCGCTGGAGCCGGACTACCGCTCGCAGATGAATTTCAATGTGCTGTGGGATGGCTTCGTCAGCCGCCTGAGCGCCGACGGGGCGCGGCTTGAATACTCCACCTATCTCGGCGGAAAAAACAATGATTACTACGCCAGGGTCGTGTTCGATACGGTCGGCGGCAGGCAGGATCTCTACGTCTCGATGACAACCCATTCCCCCGATTTCGTCACCACGCCGGGATCGTTTCAGCCGGTGAAGCTGAACACTTCCCGCGATCAGCCGGTGGTGATGAAGCTGAGCCCCCTCTACCGCCCCGCGTTCACCCACCAGGCCGACAACTGCGGCGGTGATCGATTTTTCGACTCCACCATCTCAAACTGCATCTGGACCGACAGCACATGGACGCCGGGGAGCTGGCGATGGGATTTCGGCGATGGATCGATATCGACCGAACGCAACCCGATCCATGTATACGCGCGTCCCGGCGACTACGCGGTGAAGCTGGTGACCGGCACGCCGTACGACTCGATCACAACGCTCGTCCATATCGCCCCGGCCGGCTCCATCGCCCCCGCTGCCGCCGCACATATCTCAACCGATAACCGGGCGATGCCCGGGGACTCCGTGACGATTCCGGTGGTGCTCGATACCCCCGCCGATACGCTCGGCTGCCGCCGGATAGCCTTTTCAATCCGGTACGACAGCAACATGATGAGCCTGGCAAATGCCAAACCCGCCATGATAGCCTCGATGCTGAAGGGGACGCTGGTGGAGGGATGGACTTCAATGGTGCTCGCCGATCGCCCCGGCTTCTTCTCGCTCACGCTGGATGCTCCCCTCTCAATTCCGCCGCTTCAGGGGAAGGGGAATCTTCTCAAGCTTCAGTTCTCCACATTTATCAAGGGGACCGGCGACGCGCAAACCGATTCCGTCTGGCGCTCACCGCTGCCGTTCGATATTACGCTCTATACGGCGCAGTGCGCGCCGGTAACCGCCGTTCCGGGGGAGCTGCGGTTTGAACTCTGCGGCATGCGCCAGCGGCTGATCATCGCCACGATGTTCAAGTACGCCCTTCGGCCGAACGCCCCCAATCCGGTCCACTCGGCAACCGATATTGAATTCTCGCTCGGCCTGGATGGCTATACCACGCTGATGGTCTACGATGCCCGCGGGGAGAAGGTGGAGACGCTGGTGGATGGATATCTGGAGCCCGGGAACTATGCGGCACACTGGGACGCGGCGCGTCATCCCTCAGGCGTCTATCACTACCGGCTCTCCTCCGGCACATGGAGCGCGCAGGGGAGAATGCTGCTGACGAAATGATGATCGTGCGCAATGCGATGCCATGAACAGACGATCTTGCAGATACATGATGATCTTGTCGGGGGACGTTTAAAACGTCCCCTTACACAACGTCCCCTGACAGCTTGTTATGCATCATCGTTAACAACTTGTCAAACATCATCGCTGCTCCCAGGCGGGAGCTTCGGTTCCACCATTACCACTTCCTCGCGCTCCATCATCACGGCGCCCGGCGCGGCGCCCCGTGGCTTCCTGACGTGCTTCTTCAGCGTGTAGGCAACCGGCACCATCTTGGCTCCCCGCGCCCCGGAGTAATACGCCGCGATCGATGCCGCCCCGCGGATCGCATCGCGCGGGGGCTTGGATTTCGGATCGCTCCAGCGGAGGACGACGTGCGAGCCGGATGAGCCGCGCGCGTGAAACCAGTAATCGTTCGGGCGGGCGAACCTGACGGTCAGCTCGTCGTTGTTCGCGGCGTTCTTTCCGGCGTAGACCTCGTGCCCGCCGGCCACCTCGAACTTCCTGAATCGCTCCGGCGTGCCGGGCTCCTTTGCTTCTGCGGCCATCGTAAATAAGTCCTTGTTCTCCTGTTCAATCCGTTCCAGCTCATCGCTGCCGGTCGCCTTTTCCGCCCGTTCCAGCAGCCCGGCTATCCGTTCCAGCGTCCGCCGGTTTCTCTGAATGCCGGCGCTTCCCCGTTCAATCGAATCGCGCGCGCCGCGTGCCTTCCTGAAATAGCGCTCGGCGTTCTCCACCGGCGTCAGCCTGGCATCCAGGGTGATCTCCCTCTCCTCCCCCTCCCAGTCCTTCAGCGTCACTTTCGTGCTCCCCTTCTCAACGCCGTGCAGATTGCTCATCAACAGCGTCCCCTGCTTCTCCCACTCCTCCCCCCGTTTCCGCTGCGTCGTGGAATCGAGCCGGTTGGCGAGCGAGCGCTCCAGCCTTGTCCGCTCGGTCGTAAGGCGCTTGAAGATTCTATCGCGCAGCGCCGTAAAGCTTCTCCCGTGAAACGATGCCGACCTGTAGCCCCGCACGGCGCGGTCAAGCCTGCCGAACGTCTCCGTCCGCACCGCCTGAAGCTCAAGGCTCCGCAGCTCGACCAGGGAGAAGATCACCTCATCGGGGAGATGATAGAGATGGAACGTCTCGCTTGCCTCCGCCGCGCCGTACAACTGATCGATCTCCGCGAAGAGCGCGTCCAGCGTTGCGTCATCAAGATCGCCGAGCGCCGCGGCCCCCACCAGCCCGCGACGGAAGAGCGCCTCCGCCGCCAGCCGCTTCCCAAGCTCGGGAATGGCACGGGTCAGCGCGCGCGACGGCGGCTCGTGGATGCCCCTGATGGTGGCGCGGAGATCATCGGGTGAGCGGATATCGTGTTCCGCGCGACCGGAGATGATCGTATCGTACTCACCGGAATATTTCGTGAAGGAATCGATCACCCGCCAGTCGCGGAGCAGCAGGATATTGCCACCGCCGCCGCCGAAGAAGAAGATCGCCAGCTCATCGCCGCCGGAGAAATGGATGGTGATGGCGCGCTCCCCTTCATCGATCGTGGCCCCCTTCACCTCCTTCCCAAGCAGCTCCCCGAAAAAGTCGATCGTGTTCCGGCGCGCCCGATGAACCTCATCGCGCATCAGCGCGTAGCCGAGCTGCGGGTCAAGCGCCACCTCCACGAAACGGGATTCCCGCCCCTGAATAAAGCGGAGGACCAGCGCGTTCTTTTCCTGCGACCAGCACTCCGCCAGATGCCAGCCCCGAAGCCCTTCATCGAGCAGCAGCGCCTCGTGTGCGAATGTGAGATAATGACGGATCATGCCGATGCCCTTGCGATTTCCCCGCGATGTTGAACGAAAGCCGACAAGTTAGGGAGAAGCCGTGGTTCTGATAACGTGTTGAGGATCATCACACAATTCCCTCTCCCGCTTGGAAGTTGTGGGGAGATAAGGTGAAATTGCCCCTCATGCTCTTCTCAAAACAGACACGCCGTCGCTCGCTGCTGAGATCCTCCCGACCGGGTCGCAAAAGGCTTTCCTTCTGGAAGACCGTGGCGATATCGGTGGGGATGATGCTTGTTGTGATCGCCGCGGTCGCGCTCTTCGAGCCCGATCATATCCAGCTCTCCTCGGTGCTGGTTGGCCTTGTGGAGGGGATTCTCTTCTGCGTCTGCATCGCGGGAGGGGCGTTCTACGGCGCGCGCATCGTGGAACGTTATCTGGGGAACCGGCCGATCGTGGTGCAGGGGTTAGCCACGGTCATATCCTGGATGCTCAGCGGGTTCTGCGGGTCGATGCTTGCCTATGGCCTGATCGGCCTGATCTTCCCGAACGTGGATCGGCCGCCGGTGACGGTGATGGCGCGGATCGCGCTGAACAACGGCATCGTGGCGGTGGTGCTGGGGGTGATATTCTTCCTGATCCGCGTGGTGCTCCGCTGGATAGGAAAACGGACGGCGCTTATCCGCCAGCAGAGCCTTCTGACGGCGGAGTTCGAGGCGGCGCGCTCGGTGCAGCGAAGCCTTCTCCCGGCGGAGGACGCGCATATCCCCGGATTCGATATCAGCGGCGCAACCGATCCGGCCGTGGAGATCGGCGGGGACTACTATGACTATCTTACCCTGGCCGGCGGATCGAGCGGCATCCTGGTGGCCGACGCGGCCGGCAAGGGAATCCCCGCCGCGCTGGTGATGGCGAAGTTTCAGGGGATGGCGCAGGCGCTCTCCATCCATTCCACCGATCCGCTCCGGCTGCTCAGGGATCTGAACGATACGCTCCGCATCCGCCTTGCGCGGAAAAACTTTATCACCGTCGGCATCATCACCATCGCGCCGGATGGAGAATGCGCGTTTCACCGCGCGGGACACAACGGGCTTCTCCTCTGGCGCGCGGCCACGGGGAAGGTGGAGATCTGCCAGCCGCCGGGGATGGCGCTGGGGCTGGCCGATGGGAATGTCCTGGAACGATCGCTGCAACCGGCGCGATTCACCATGGCGACCGGCGATATCGCCATGCTCTATTCCGACGGGCTGACGGAGGCATCGGGGGCCGATGGGGAGTACGGGGAGGAGCGGGTGATTGCCGCGCTCAGGCATGCGGCCGCAACGGAGAGGAGCGCCCTCGGTGTTCAGACGGCGCTCTTCGGCGCGCTGGCGGAATATGTGGGGGAGGCCGATCCTCACGACGACGTAACGGTGGTGGTTGTGCGGAAGGTCGGGGATGGCGACGGCGTCTCCGGCGAGGGGAAATCATCGAGCCAATCTTCAGTCAATCAACTTCCCGACGATGGCAGTGAAACAATCCATTAGGCAGCAGGGTCTTCTTCAGCGCGCCGGCTGCTGGGCGGTGGGGCTGTACGTGTTTGCGATCTTCTTCACGCTCGGCGCCATCATCTCCCTGATCAACGGCGATCTGATGCGGGCGCTGGGCTCCCTGCTGATCACGGCGATCGCCGTGGGAGGGGGAATCTGGCTGGCCCGGAAGCATGCGGAGAACGGCGGGCGATAATCGCGTCACATCCGCCGGCGTTCGTGTCTTGAACAGCGCAATGAATTACGGCGTCGGCCTCCGCGTATCGCCGGCGCTGAACCGATTGTTCCATCAATCCCTGCCATACCGATGAGAAAGCACTTCCCCCGGCGGACGACGATCGCTTCAACGATCCTGATCCTTATCACGGCGCTGGCCGCGAACGCGCAGGAAACCCAGGTGCCGATCGACAGCGCGGGGAAGATCCAGCGCATCGATCTGGAGCTGGAGTCGAGGATCGCCCTCTTCCCCGAGTACAAGGATTTTCAGGAGGCGCGACTCTACCGCCTTGCCGATTCCTCGTATATGCTGGAAATCTATTATGGCACCGATGATAAATCGCAACGGGAAC
>JBDSJW010000059.1:0-3742 GCA_039917235.1 Kapaibacterium sp. (SeqCode)
ATTCAACGAACGGGGGGAGCCGGTGGAGGTGCTTGTGAACGGTTATCAGAAGGCCGGCTCTCACGGCGCCATCTGGACCCCCGCCGGACTCCCATCGGGATTATATTTCTACCGCATCGTCTCCGGCGACTGGAGCCGGACGGGGACGGTGCTGCTGGCACGATGACCCCGGCCCCCCATCGAACAAACGAGGAATGAGCATGAACGAAGGATCGAAGCAGCAGCCCGAACCACCGAAGGCGGATACCGCGACGCTGCTCTGGACCATTATGGAGGAGATCGCGACCACGCAGTCGTATCTGGAGGTGATACTCCGCAATCAGGCGCTTATCCGCGCGAAGCTGGAGGAACGGTCGAGCGAGGAGGTGTTGAGCGAAATGGAGACCGACCAGAAGAGCGTCTTTCAATTCATCTGGCCGAATGTCGTGGATTCCATGGCCGCGAAGATCGCGTCGGAACATGACGGCGGCGATGAAGAGAAGAATTCCGCCGGTTCAGGGGAGGAGGGGTAGAGCTTCCATTACCGGAAGATCAGATCGATTTTGTTGGTGATCCATCTGGGGCGGACCCTCAC
This sequence comes from Kapaibacterium sp. (SeqCode), assembly GCA_039917235.1. Classification (GTDB taxonomy): domain Bacteria; phylum Bacteroidota; class Ignavibacteria; order OLB7; family OLB7; genus JAFDZV01. The sequence goes on from JBDSJW010000059.1 coordinate 575, forward strand.
CGATCCGCTCCAGGCCACGTAGAGTTCCGCCGGGCGGTAGGGGATTGCCGAACCGTAGTTGTATTCCCCGTTGCCGTCGCTGTCGCGGAAGGCGCTGATGTCGTATTCCCCCTCGGGCAATCCCGTAAACTCCCACAGCCCAGCTTTTATCCCGCGCTTCCGGTATTCCGCGCCATTGGTTGTTCCCCGCGCCACGACCACATGGAGCGCCCCCGGCGCCGCGGAATCGGTGATCGATCCCTGCAACGTCCCGTTCTGCCTCGTCTGCCCGATTGGCACCATCACCTTTACGATTGAATCGCGCCGGTTTCCCGCCATGTCCGTGAATCGACCCAGGCTGATCTCCACCACGCCCCGCGCCGCGCCGTAGAGCGTGTCGATCGGCCGGGCTATCAGCTCAACCGGCGATATCATCGTGGTCCTGAACGCGGCGCGCGGTCCGGCCGTATCCCTCAGGCTTACCGCCCCTTCCAGGTTGGTTGCTACAACCCCTTTATCAAATCTGAGCCGGATGGAGTCTGGAAATGTGTAGGCGTGAGCGCTGTCGATCTCAAGTGGCAGCAGCGCCGGGGGGAGTGTGTCCAGCCCGCCAGTCACTGTGAATTTTCCGGTGGATGAGCTGTCCGGCATCAGGTTGCCGACCGTATCGCGGAGGTTGAGGGTGTGGATGGTCGCCTCGGCACCGGCCGCAAGCGGGGGGTGGATAAGCTGCACCGCCAGCCTGTTCACCGCCGATCGGTAGGCGGCGCTGATCGGTACGGCGGCACCTGCGGCGGTCAGTTCAAAATTCCTCGAGAGGATCACCGCCGTGTCGATCGGCTCGCTGAACCGGATTTCGCTTCGCGTGCGGGCGATGGAGCTGGCGGAGTAGAGGGCGGGGGGTGTCATATCGTCGGCGGCCGGGCGGAGCCTGATGGCAACGCCGGTCACCGGCTTCTCCGCCGAGACCACCCGTACATCCCCGATCGGCAGGCCGAAGGCATCCTGGCCGGGGGTGAAGATCTGATCGCCCGCGTCATCGACCACCGCCAGAAGCCTGAAGTTTCCGGTGGGAAGCCCCTCAAGCGAGAAGGTCCCATCATCCCCGACCGGGCCGATAAAGTCAGGCCGGACGGAATCGGGACGGAGCGTGTCGCTGAACCGCGCGGAGTCCGCCGGGATCAGGTAGGCAAAGACAAATGCCTTTGCGCGGACCTTGGAGCTATTGATCACCCGCCCCTGAATCCTCCCGCTGTCGATCCTGTCGCCGGTGGCGAAGCGGAGCGTAAACGGTGTGCCCAGCCTGTTGCGGGCCAGATCGGTGATCCCCGATCCAAATGTGATGGCGTAGGTACGGTTCTCCAGCAGCGGTTTGCGGAAGGCTATCTCCAGCGTTGTCCCTGTCCAGTCCAGCACCGGTGGTTCGGCGGGGATGGGGGTGATGACGATCGACTGCGCGATGTTCGACTCCTCCAGACGTTCGCTGAACTCCACGAAGATGCTCTTCTCATGAAAATTCAGGGTGCCGTTCCCGGGAATCGTGGAGATGACGGCGGGGGGAATGGAGTCGGCCGGGCCTCCGGGGGGAGGCGTTCCCTGCCCGCTGGCGCAGGAGCAGAGGATCGAAAGAAGGGGGGCCGCCGCGACCACGATCAGAAACTGAACGGTTTCCCGGAACGGAAGGAAGGAGCGCAACAACTCAGCAAGCCGCGGACGGAATCGATTCATTCCAGGAAGTTATGACTTTTCAGGAATCGCGGGGCCATGCGTGTTGTTGGTGGTGGGAGTTGCCTTGAAGTCGCTCCTCGTGATATGCCTTTCCGCCCCGCGATTGGCGACGGTATGCTGGGCAGGAGCCACGGTCCCGGGAGTGTCACGGCAGGGGAACGCGGATGAAATAAATCTCAGCGACTCAGATTCCATGGATCGGAATTGATGTGGCCCTGGGGTCGTCCATAAAATTGCGTAATCCGAAAATCGGCAATTGTCCGCCATCGTAGGGGGTTCCGGCCAGTTTCGATAGCAACACGCCACGGGATGTCCCAACGGACGTGGTGATCATCGTCATCATCATCCATGTGGGGAGGATGATCGCTCCCTCCGATTGCGTTATAACTTCTCTGAGATGCGTTATCCGAAATCTATTCTCGGTTGTAATCGCAAAACGAATTAGCGCGGCCTGCTCAGAATCTTCTCCATCAGTCTCCATCCGGCGTTCACTGGATGCTTCCATCACAATAAGAACAATGACCAGACCCGCTTCAATATCCGTTTGAATCGTGGCATCAAGCTGAAAGTGGAGAGGTGTATTGCCGATGGGAGGCTCAATGGCAATAAAAGAGACTGTTCTGCACTGCTCGTAAAGGAGAGTAGGCTGAACAGCGTTATCAGGTGTGGATTTCTTCCTCGGCATAGTACCCGGCGCCTTCACTATGATAGTTCTCTTTGCCCGTGGATGATATTGACATGCTCTCCCGCGAGACGGAGCGTGCCCGGCCCGCGCGGGAGTAGCTTTCAACGGGGGGAACAACCGGCTTGGATGTCCGGCCGTTGTGAACCACGGGCGGTTCCTCCATGTATTCACCGTATCCCGTCGCAACAGCGGCAAATGATTCGACTGTCATCGACACGGAAATCCCGGCGTTGACCAGCATTTCAATAAGAGACTCGACTGTAAACAGGGCCATCTTTCCCCGCTTCAAATCGCTGATCCGTGGCTGCGTCACCCCAAAAAGCTTTGCCGCCTCCGTTTGGCTCATCCGTCGCTTTGCTATCTCCTTCATTATCGACAGCATCAACGTGGATCGCATCTCTAGTACCGTTGCTTCCGCCGGACGGAATCCTATATCCTCAAATACGCTCCCGCTGGATTTCGTGATGCTCATGCGATATTCCAAAAATTATGCGTGCCGCGATTATTTCGTATGGCGATATCGAACCACTTCATCATAACGTTCCTGTCCGATATTCAGATCGCGTTGCGATGTCTTCCGTGTTCTCTTGCTGAAAGCATGCAGAACGTACACCCCTTCAGGAAAACTGGCGACATAGAAGACCCGATACTGATCGGGGGTTGAGATTCTTATTTCATAGACTCCGGAACCTATCGTTGTCATCGGTTTCCAGTCCTTCGGCATCTCCCCGTTCTGGACTAACCGCAGATTGAACCCCAGTTCCCTTCTGGCCTCC
>JBDSJW010000060.1:0-4494 GCA_039917235.1 Kapaibacterium sp. (SeqCode)
GGTTTGCGGCGCCGACGCTTGGAGCATCGTCGCTGACCGCTCCCGCCGTCCCTTTCGCAAGGCCTCTCGGCGTGGAATTGCCCGGCGTAACCGTCTTCACCTGCTGGAACGATGACGCCCCCATCTCCACGCCGACGCGATCGCTGCCGCTGACGGCAAAGGAGAAGTAATAGGAGTTCTGCAACAGCGCCGTCGGGGACTTGGCCTGGCCGGAGCCAAGCGTAATGCCGAACGTCAGACTGCGATTATCGGTCCCGGTGATGGCCTGGGGAAGCGAGCCCTCCAGAGGAGCCATCGGGGAACGGAATGATGGATCGGATAACGCCGAATACGCGCTTCCCCCCATATTCGAGCTGAAAAGATTGGGATGATCGTGGGCCAGCAGCGACTCGGGAACCCTTGTCACGCTCGGCGAATGGCCGGCATTGTTGTCGGCGACGTTATGCGAGGAGGCATCGGAGCCATTGACCGGAGCGATATTCCGCGACGGAAACTCATGCCCCAGCATCTGAAGATTATTGACGAACCGCGAGGTCCGCTCGGGAAGCGCGGAGGCGATATCAGCATTCGCGAGCGAGCGGGGAACCGCCACGAGATGGCGCCCCAGGCCGACGGAAGCGGCGGGCATCTGATCGTGACGGGCGGCGGCCGATACGGAACCGGGCTCCGAAACCTGAGCGTGCGCCCCCACGGATTCTCCTCTGAGAATCTGCCGCGCAAGCGGAGGAAGCGTCGGCGTAAGGGCAACTCCAACCACGAAACAGGCGGCGACGAGGACGCCGGCGGAGATCCGTGCCGCGAGCGGCCAGAACGGCTTGCGATGATCACCCTGCTGATCGACAATTGCGTCGGCGGCAAAGCTGCTGCCAACCGCGATACGGATATGCTCGGACAGGTCCGCGGGAGCCTTCAGATTGAGAGCATCGTCATGAAGAAGCGAGCGAATCTCAAGGGTCTGACGCAACTCCATTTTATATTCAGGAACGCGGTCCAGCAGAGCTCGAAAGGTATCGAGCTCTCCCTCGGACATCGACCCGTCCAGGTATTTCCTTAGTAGCTGTTCAAACTCCATTGTCGTAGACCACAGGATGAAGTAACGTACGTAGCAATTTGCGAGCGCGGAATATTCTGATCTTTACAGTAGCAATTGAGACACCTGTTATATCTGCTATCTCCTGATAGGAGTAGCCGTCATATTCATACAGAACCAGCGCTTCGCGATGATCAATTGGTAGCTGATTGAGGGCCAGCACGATATATTCGTGAAGGACCACATCCCTGATCTTGGCGGGTGACTCATTTGCCCTGGATGTCTCAAACGGAACGGTAACTTTTTTGTTACGACGTAGGTTCAGACAAACGTTCCTCACAATCGTGAAGAACCAGACCATGAAGTTGCGCCCGTCATAGCTATGGCGATGCTCATACAACCGCATGAACGCTTCCTGGAAGGCGTCGTGCGCCAGATCCTCGTCCAGAAGGACTCTCATGCAGTACATGAACACCTTCCGCTCGTAACGCTTGAAAAGCACATTGAACGCCTCGGTATCTCCGTTCTGCGTAAGGCAGAAGAGATCGTCATCGGACAGTTCAGAGCTTCGTATCGTAGAGGGTTTTGCCATTCTTCATCAACATACACAAGAACTTCAAAATGGTTACTCACAATCTCGACCGTTCTTTCAGCGACCCTTCGGGGCACCGAAAAATCATCGGCGAGGGCCTGACCGCCGACCTGAGAGATACGGGCATCGATTGCAGGCGCATCGGAACAGCCTCGACCGGGATATGAATCATCACCGACGGATTTTTCGGAACCCTTTACCAAAAACAACATTTCATCGGTGAACGATCATCGATCAACTCCGAATTCCGCTTTTATCGTGAATCTTGACAGGTCATAATGCCACTACTGATACCGAATTGGAACTTGCCGGCGACTTATTCCCCGGCAAAACCGATCCTGCCGAATATTTATCGGCATCGTCAGCTTCATGGCCCTGTTCTTGTGCAACTGAAATCATACGCGGAGAATATCGCGTTGATGTGATGAAAATGGCCGTGGAGCGATTGATCATCGATAAATCGCGGGATGGATTTCGTCGGAAAAAATTTGATGAAGATGTCGGGATAACAGAGGGTCGCTTGAACTGCCGTTCGGAGCGTGCCGACCATCGAGGTGATGGGGAACTCCCATAGAGGAGCAAGAGCTTGATGGAACGTGGTGATGGCATTTGTGGTGATGAATAGCCGGTGGTCCGGTGCAATCGCGAACGGCATAGTCAACGCGGGGGCGTCCCAACAGACGTCCCCGCGTTATGTTAACAGCCTGTTGAATTACGACAGATGCTCAGACTGTTCAAGGACGATCAGCCGCACGGCGGCCGAATCTGAGCGAATGATAAAGGCTAACGTAGCGGATGAGCTCCTTCAACAGCCTGGTAAGGGGCTTATGAACTCCACGGCCGGCTGAAGCGTGAGCGCATCCTGCAATCGTCTGATAAGTCAGATACCGCCCCAAACTCGTATCTTCCCCCTCTGATGCCAGGCTCGGCCGAAATATTCGCGTGATGATATCGCGGGAACGCCGGCAGCGCAGGCCAGCGCGGAGCCCATTGAAAATGGCGCTTCGCGAACATATTCCTCCGCACGTCACTCCGCGCCCAGCGCGCGGAGAGCACGGAATGCCGTAACGTCCGGAGCCATTTACAGCGAAAATGAAAAGGCCGATACGGTGATCCTCCCGGCCTCTTTGACGATAACGTCAGGTGGCGATCATTTTCGCGGTCAGACTGATTATGAAAAGATCTACTAACAGAAGAACCAAACGGACCCCTTCCACCTCCATGGTGCTGCCGGTGCTGCCGCTCCGCGACGTCGTGGTGTTCCCCAACATGATCTTCCCGGTCCTCGTGGGACGCGAATCCTCCCTCCGCGCCGCGGCCGAGGCGCTCAGCCGGGATAAATACATCTTCCTTGTCGCCCAGCAGAATTCCACTGTCGATGAGCCGAAAGGGGAGGATATCTACCAGACAGGAACGGTGGCGAAGATCGTGCAGATGCTCCGCCTGCCGACCGGGTTGATGAAAATCCTCGTGGAGGGGGAATCGCAGGGGCTGATCAAATCGATCACCGATGCGGACGGGTATATGGAGGCGGAAGTAACCACCTCCACGCCGACGGTCCCGACCGACAAGAAGATGCAGGCACTGCTGCGCCAGGCGTCGGACCTGTTCCAGGAATATATCCAGATGCATCGCGGGCTGCCGCAGGAAGTGCTGGTGGCGTACGAAAATCTCTCGGAGCCGGCCCGGAAGCTCTACTTTATCGCGGCCAACCTGATGAGCAAGGTGGAGGCCAAGCAGAAGATCCTGGAGACGCAGGATATCCGCGAGCAGTACATCGAGCTGATCACGGTGCTGAAGGATGAGATCGAAGTGCTGAAGCTGGAGCAGGAGATCGACACCAAGGTGCAGGATACCATCCAGCGCTCGCAGCGGCAGTTCCTGATCCAGGAGCAGATCCGCGCGCTCCAGACGGAGCTTGAGGAGGAAGGTGAAGTCTCCCCCGAGCTGGCGAAACTGGTGGAGGCGATCAAAACCGCCGGCATGCCGGAAGAGGTTCGCGTGCGCGCCTTCGAGGAACTGGAGAAGCTCCGGAAAACCCCGGTGATGTCGCCGGAGTTCGCCGTCAATAGAAACTATCTGGAGTGGCTTACGGCTGTCCCCTGGTCGGCGGAAACGGATGATCATCTCGATATCCATCATGTCAAGGATGTGCTGGATGAGGATCATTTCGGCCTGGAGCGACCCAAGGAGCGGATTCTGGAGCATATCGCCGTCCTGAATCTGGTCAAGGAGATGCGCGGGCAGATCCTCTGCCTGGCCGGGCCTCCGGGCGTCGGCAAGACATCGCTCGGCAAATCGATCGCTCGGGCGCTGGGACGGAAATTCGTCCGCGTTTCGCTGGGAGGAATCAGGGATGAGGCGGAGATTCGCGGCCACAGGCGTACCTATATCGGCTCGATGCCGGGAAAGATCATCCAGTCGATGAAGCGGGCCGGCGTGGTCAACCCGGTGATGCTGCTGGATGAGATCGACAAGATGAGCGCCGATTTCCGCGGCGATCCCTCCTCCGCGATGCTGGAGGTGCTGGACCCCGAGCAGAACTCGACCTTCAACGATCACTATCTGGAGGTCGATTACGACCTCTCGAAAGTCCTCTTTATAACGACGGCCAACGTTCTCTATAATATCCCGCTCCCATTGCAGGATCGTATGGAGATCATCGAGCTGAATGGCTACCTGGAGTACGACAAGGTCGAGATCGCCAAGCGCCATATCATCCCGAAGCAGCTTAGAGAGCACGGGCTGGAGAACTATGCGATCACCTTTACCGAGGGGGCGATCATGAAAGTGATCCGCGAGTATACCTCGGAGGCTGGCGTCCGTAACCTGGAGCGGGAGATCGCGGCCCTCTGCCGGAAGATCGCCAAGG
>JBDSJW010000061.1:0-10277 GCA_039917235.1 Kapaibacterium sp. (SeqCode)
CAGACCGCTGCTTCCGTTGATAAACTCCTGGCGTGTGATGGTGATAAGAAGCGTAATAACTACACGGCCGATGCCCCGGCAAACCGCCGTAGCCGTTCCGGCGGCTCCAGCCCCAGCTCCGACCGGAAGAGCGATGTACACTCCTCCAGCACCTTCAACGATTCCCCCATCCTGCCGCGGTCGCGAAGGCCCAGCAGAAGGATTTCGTAGGCCCGCTCGCTGGTGTTGTCGTGCCGGAGCGCGCGGCGGGCAAGCTCGATTGCCAGGTCCGAGGCACCGTTTCTGAGATGCTCGCCGGCCAGATATTCCACGGCCTCCAGGAAACCATCCTTCAGCATCTCCCGTTCGGAATCGGTCCACTCCTCGTAATAATCCTCCTTCAGAAAATCGTCGGCGTAGAGGTCCATCGCCGCTCCGTAGATCCGGCAGCGTTCCCCGGCGGTCACCCCACGTCGCGCCGCGACGATCAGCTCCTTGAACCTGAGAAAATCGATCGACGCATGCTCCCCCAGGTCGAGCATGTAGGCCCTGTCCAGGCTTACAAGCGCCGACGTGGTGGAATGGGGGCTGCGTCCCGGCTCCAGCGCCTTCCTGATATGGGAGACGGCGTTCATCACCAGCATCTCCATGTTCCGGTCGTTCGTTCCGCGCCAGAGCTTGTCGACAATCTCATCAATCGTCAATGCGCGACGGTGATGGACCAGGAGCAGCTTGAAGAGATCGCGCGCGCGCTTCCGGTTCCAATCCCCTTTCGACAGGCGCCGCCCGCCGACAATCACCCGGAACTCGCCAAAGGTCATCACCTCGATGGTGGGCGGCGAATCCGTGCGCGCTTCCGGGCGGGGGATGGCAGGCGAGGCACCGGGGTTGGGAACGTCATCGTGACGGGAGAGGGAGAGATCGACCCTGACACTTTTGCGAACAACATCGTTGATCGTGGTGAGATCCTCATCGCTCAGCCCCAGCAGTTCCCCCTGCCGTCGGACGGTGTTCCGCTCGAAGTTGTGGAGCAGTTCCCCCACCCGCCTGGTGGTATCGCTGTTGAAGCTCTGCCGCACCACCTCCTGATATGCCCGCCGGTATTTCGAGCTTTTCGCATGATCGCCATGAGCGGCGCAGATCTCCGCGAGATGGTAAAGCGTCTGGGCGGTCAGATCCCGGTTCTCCATCTCCCCCGCAATTGTTCTGGCCCGTTTCAGCGCCTCGATGGCCGGAGTGTCTCGCAGAAGTTTGTGATACAGCATCGCCATGCTGACCAGCACATTCGCCTCTCCCTGCCGATCGCCGATCGATTCGGCAAGGGCAAGGGCGCGACCGTAGAAATCGGCGGCGCGATCGGTATCCCCGATGTTGAAGAAGATGCTCCCGATGCTGTGAAGCACCCCCCGCTCACCGTATCGCTCGCCGCTTGCCTCGTGGATTCTGAGCGCCTTGTAGAAGTGCATCAGCGCCCGTGGCAGATCGCCGAGGTCCTCGTAGAACCGACCGATATGGGTCAGCGAAAAGGCCTCTCCCGGCGTATCGCCGATCTCCCGCGATATCCTCAGGCTCCTCAGGAAATAGTCGAGGACGTTCGTCATATCGCCAAGCGCATCGTAGATCTGGCCGATGTTGTTCAGCGCAACCGACTCCCCTTCGCGGTCGCCGATCCGCTCGGTGATCTCAAGGCTGCCGAGCATCGCTTCCAGGGCGCTGGCGTAATCGCCGAGGTTCAGGTAGATCAGGCCGAGGTTGTTGAGCGATACCCCCATCCCCCACATATCCTGGAGCCTCTCCTTCCATCGAAGGCTGATAAGCTCGTAGCGGAGGGCCGATGTGTTATCCCCGTGGCGTTCATGGATGATGGCGATGTTGCCGTTGGCGTAGGCCAGCAGTTGCGGATGGTTGATCTCCCCGCCGATCCCAAGAGCGTTACGGTAGCACTCCAGCGCCTCGGTATAGCGTCCCAGCCGCTCGTAGGTGTTTCCCAGACCGATCAGCGCAAACGCCTCCTCCTCGCGCAGCCCCAACGCCGTGGCATGCCGCAGAGCGACGCCGTGCTGCTCCAGCGCCAACACGAAATCACCGGCTATCCGATTGATGCTCCCCAGCCCGTTCAGCGCAAACGACTGGACGCGCCCGTCGCTGATCTCCCGGCCGATCGCCAGCGCCCGATCGAAGCACGATCGCGCGGCGGCCAGTTCCGCCCGCCGCCTGTGGACGATGCCCTCGGCCACCAGCGCCGTCGATTCGCCGGAGCGATCGCCGAGGGCGCGGAAGAGTTCAAGCGCGCAAGTGGCATGCTGAAGGCTTGCGGCGAAATCGGCCAGCGAGTGATTGGCCCGGGAGATTATGAGATGCGCCCGCGCCGATTCCGCGGCATCCTCATGGGCAACGCTCAGCGCCTCCATGGCAAGCTCCAGCGCACCGCGTGGCGAGCCGCCCAGCATCCCGTTCGCCTCATCGTTCAACTCACCGGCGGTCCGTGGAGGGCCGACAGCCAGCAGGGAAACATCATCAGGATCTATTTCATGTACCATAGCAGACTGTTGAATTACTACAGATACCCAGACTGTTCAACAACGATCAGATGCAAGGCGGCCGAATCTGAGCGAATGAGGCGTCCTTTGGGACGCCTCATTGAGCGAACGATGAATGTCGGGGGACGTTTCAAACGTCCCCGGACGCCGCAGATGACGTCCTTCAACAGTCTGATAGCTGTATCACGGAAACAGCCCGGCCCCGTGAAGCACGTTGCCGGAGGGAGTTGGATGGGAGCGTCACCAGGTCAGCGCGCCGGCGGAAACAGGCGCGCGGCCGGCGAAGGGCGATCTGGAGAAGGAAGGAGGCATCGGCGGGAAACACCCACTGAACCGATGCCTGAAGAAAAACACCCGCCGAGCGATTTTATCTCACCCTCTCTGCCTGAAATATCGATAGGTGCCGCATTCTTTGATGATATCGCGGTAAAACCGGGTGTCCTTGTAGACCGACTTCAATTTCCTGTAGCCGGTCCTATCCTGGTTATCCGACCCGCGCTGCTTCTGAAGGGATGTCATCGGGGCCTTCCGGCAGATATCGATCAGATACCAGCATTCCGCCGCAAGCTCTCTGTTATGCGTTGCGGCGATGGCCTGCTCGTAATAACGTCGCGCCAGTTCCCGTGGCCCGTACTCGCGCAGGAATTGCGCCTCCGCATCGTGCATCCGCCTGGCAACGGCGGGGATGTTGAAGGGATACTCGTTCGCTCCGTAATAGTAGTTCAGGCTGAAGGTGAGATCCCCCCGCCAGATATTTCCCGCGTACCCCCAGAACGGGGTATTGAAGAACCCGTTGGCGATCCGCATACAACAGGAATCGGCCCGTTCGGGATGCTCCCGGGCCTCCGTCTCCAGTTCGGCAAGGGTCCGGGTGAAGGTGAGCTTGTTGAAGGTGTCGGGCATCGCCTGGTACTGTCGTTCATCGGCGCGCCAGCGGCCCCGCGCGAAATCGCTCTGAAAGCGGAGATAGAGCGGGGCGGTGGAATCGGGAGCGCTCCAGTAGGAATCGGGAAGGGCCTGGAACGCCCGGAGCGCCTCATCGATCTTCCCGTCGCGAAGCAGACGGGTGCCGCGCAGATCGAGAAGAGCGTTCCGATCAAGGCTCGACCGGCGGACCAGCATGGTATCAAGCGGGACGTTGCCGGGAGCGGAGATGATCTCCTCCAGCCGACTGAGATCATCGTTCGTGGTGTAGAAATCGAGCAGGACGTTGCGGGAAACGGCATCGTTGGCGATGTCCATTGCGAGGATTGCGCGCGGCACGTCATCCTGGGCCAGATAACGCTGCGCCAGGGCGGTCATCGCCTTCTGGTACTTGGAGGAATTCCTCCGCATATCCTTCACCCGAAGCCATTCCAGCTCCGCCGGAAAATCGGTGCGGAGCGTCTCATCGATCGACCCGCCCTTTTTCAGGCGGTCAAGAAAGCGGAGAAGCCGGGCCTGATGGATGATATCGGGGTTGCCGCTCCCCAGACGCAATGCTTCTTGAAGATTGACCTCGGATGAATCGAAGCGGGAATCCATCAGATCGAGATATCCGGCGGCCAGATACCAGAGCGCGGGCTGATGAACCCCGCCCCCGGTGGCGCCATCCATGATAAACCGGTGGAGCGCCGCGAGATATTCCGGCCCGGTCTCCGGGTGCTCCACCTCCCGCTCACTTATCGGGACGTTACGCTCCAGGGCAAACGCCAGCCCCTCCTTCCGCCCCACCAGCGCTGGCCTGGTCGCCTCCAGCCTGTAGATATTCTCCTCCACCGCATGCACCTGCCGCATCATCATAATCTCCAGCCTTGGGGATCGCGGCTCATACCGGCGCATCTCCCTGAGCGATTCCAGCCCAAGCCGCGCGCCGGCCAACCCCTCCATCATCGCGATAGTCGCCCGCTCGTGATCATCCCGCGTCAGCGCGTAAAGGCTGTCGCGCGTGCCCGGACCGGGATAGTCGAAATCCAGCAGCGTCAGACCGCGGCAATCGTCGCAGCTATCGAAGACACGGGAGAAGAGGTAGAGTCCCTCCGGGACGCGACCGAGCTGCTTGAGCGCCCCCGCCTTCAGGGCCAGCGCCCGATAGCGAATCAGGCTTCGGAATCCCCCCGGCGCCACAAGGCGATCGTACAGATCGATCGACTCCTGAAGCCAGCCGGCGTAATGGGCCATCCGCACCGCCTGAAACGCATAGCGGAGCCTCAGAAAATCCGACGCGGCGCGATCATGTCCGGCAATTCCCGTTGTTATCAGCCCCCTCATCGCCATGGTATCCCGACCTCGCGGCTCCTCCCAGCCATCCCCCAGGGAGGCATACTGCTCGCAATGTTTCGCATAAAGGATATAGCCGAGCGAAACGGTATCGCGACGCTCCACCAGAAGGCGGATCAGCCTGTTGCCGGCGATGGAATCGGGAACAGCCATTTCCTTTTCCCCGACAATCACCCCGCGCACCGAATCGAGCATCCCTGGACTGTATCCATAAATCACTCTGTAGATATCGCTGTCCGGCGCCGCCTTTCCGAAAAATTGCGACCACTCGCGGATATTATAATCGCTCTCCTCGTATGTATGGGATGACCATTTATCGATATCGAGCGATGCACCGTAGGCGCGATAAAGGCTGTCGGTGAGGATATCGGAATCGAAGTAGGAGATCGTGTATTTATCGTAATCCGGCGATGGGCCGCAGCTATAGCTTCCATACGGATGATAAAGCCATGCAACAAGCCCCAGAGTTACCGCCACGAGCAACCGGAAAAATCTGATATTCATTCTTTATCGTCCTGATAAATAGTATTCGAAATCATACACGTCCTCTCCATTCAATGAAATGCACCAAATAATTGCTCGATTTCGTTATCGCGATAATTGCTCATGATCCTGGGATCATAGTGAAACAGAGCAACGTTCATCGAATCGCGACCGATCCTTTCATCAAGAAACCGCGCAACATCCAGACATTCCGGCATATCCACCTCCTCGATTCTGATAATATCCCCCGGCTCCAACTGCTCGCCGTTGAGAACATTTTCACGTGTGGATCTGTAATGCGTGACGTCGATTTTCGCATAGGCGGAATTTGTATCGAGATCGTGCGCGCGGAGATTATTCAGCAAAACCAGGAACGAGCCGTATCGAAAGGCGACGCCCCAGGAAAAAATCGGGAGCGCCACATCAAGCGGGAGAGGATAATGATCGATATCGGAGATATATGTCCGGACATCGCTTCCATTGAATATGGAATTATCGATTCCGATATCGGTTGGAGCGCCGACATTATAGGCCATCAGCATTCCCCGTGAAACCGGCGGAATTCCCTGCGCGCGATAATATCTGATCTGATGCAGCCGGACGGTTGCCGATACGGCCCAGCCCCGCATATAGGCCGGCAATGTCCCTTTTACATCGGGATGAAGCGCGTGGAGGAGCCTGAAATATGTCTCGCGCGTGGTGGCATTCCAGTCGCAATCGATCTGTATTTCATGCACCGCTATTCCGGCCGCCGATGCAATGGCGTTAATGCGCCCGGCGATCTTCATTGCCAGTTCATCGGCATCGCGCGGCGTAAGGCCACGAATCGCCCGTTCGGTGATAAACACAGTCGGCACAATCTCCATCCCCCGCGGAATGCTCCCCAAAAACCTGATCTCCCCTTTCGGCGCGGGCCCCAGATCGACATCGAAGAATCGCACGTAGAGCCTCTCCACCCCCAGCTCCCTCAGACGAACCGAATCGGCCGAGGAAAGGAGGAAGGTGGAACGCCAGTAGTAAAAGGAATTACGGCCATGAGCGGACGTGCCACGGCCACAGCCCGGCACCAGGGTGAGCAGCATACACACAAGCAGGAAAAGGCATCGGCCGTACATCTGGGGCATAATCGATGGCGGAAATCCCGCCGGAAGAATAGATCGAGGGGCATATCACTATCCGCCCCCATGTTCAAGGAGTGGAGAGCGGTTCGGATCGGGAATCGAACTTATCCGATGGTGAAACTTATGGAGAAGTGAGAAGAAAATGAGACCGGCGGGGAGCAAATGCGCGAATGTTCGAGCGGACGGAGCCGGATGGCTATCACGCGCCGGGAACTGGTTATCCGGCGTTACCGGGCCACCGAAGTTATCCCGGCACCGGACGGTCACGCAATGAAGGCGCTGGACCGGCTGAACATGAAGGGAAAAAGATATCACCAACGGACAGAGAGGGCCTTGGAAATTCCAATCGTTCATAACCATTATTCATGGCATTGATGAGGCCGGCTGTAAAACTGAACAATGCTGATGAACCCGCTGATATCAACCGATAATCCACGATCTGTCATGAACATTACTTTGATAAAGTAATTTCCACGCAATCCTTTTTGCCAGTCTGTTCGTAGATAAATCCGTGGGCTTCCGCAAGGGAGCATAAACAGAATATAAGCGATCTGAGCATGCTTACGATAAGGATGAATATCTCGTAAAGCTGTGCCCGGCATTCATCCGGAAACGCGCGGCGCATTTACGATAATAATTCTCCTCGGCGGGGCTTCCTTCCCTGTGCTTCGGCCGCGGCTCAATTCGCATTCGATAATATGTAAGAAGGAGATGGAACGATGTCCAACATTCTGAAGGCAACTGAGCAAAAGCTCGGCGTCCTGGAGAAGGTAGCGCAGAGCGGAGACCGGCGTACATTCCTGAAGTTCGCCGGGATGAGCGTCGCGATCCTGACCGTTGCCGGCTGTAGTGATACTACAACCTCCCCAACGACCGGCGGAACAACGCTGACCAACGATGACTTCGGCGTGCTTAATTACGCATATGCCCTTGAGCAGCTGGAAGCCGCATTTTATACGCAGGTAATCGGCTCATTCCCCGCCGCATTTTCAACGGCGGAGCGGGCGATCTTTATGGATATCCAGGCTCATGAGGTCTCGCATCGTGATTTCTTCAAGGCGGCGCTTGGAACACATGCGATTGGATCGCTTGAGCCGAATTTCAGCTCGATCGATTTCACCAGCCGCGATAACGTACTGGCGACCGCGAGGACCTTCGAGGATCTTGGCGTTTCGGCATATAACGGCGCGGGCCAGTTGCTGACAACCCCTGATTATCTGGTCATTGCCGGCAAGATCGTCTCGGTTGAGGCTCGTCATGCTTCAACGATCAGAGATTTGATCAACCCGAAATCGACCGCGTTCTCGGACGATATGATCACGCCGGGTGGTCTGGATCTGGCAAGGAAACCGAGCGAAGTTCTGGCCGCCGCTGGCGCGTATATCAAGACAACAATCACGAGCAATCTACCTTAAGGAGGTCGAGCGATGGAAACCAAGAAATCGATGTTCGATGAGCTCGACCCGGATATTATCGACAGGGTCGTATCGCGCCGCAATGCGCTGATCAACACCGGAAAGATCGGCATCGGCCTGGCACTGGCCTCGGTGCCGGTAACGTTCGGCCTTCTTTCGACGAAGGCATTTGCCAAGAGTTCGACGCCGGCGGAGGTGCTCGATGTATTGAATTACGCGCTCAAGCTGGAATATCTGGAAAACAGGTTCTATGTTACCGCGAACGCATCGTCGGGACTTATCCCGGGATCGGACGCGCAGATCTTCACGCAGATCGCCAAGCATGAGGCAGCACACGTTGCGCTGCTGAAGTCAACGATCACGCAGCTTGGCGGCACGCCGATCGCGGAGCCTACCTTCAATTACACCAAGAACTTCCCCGACGTCTTCACGAACTACCAGACCTTCCTGGCGGTATCACAGGGATTCGAGGACACAGGCGTGCGGGCCTACAAGGGTCGCGCGACTGAGCTGATGAGCAACAAGACGGTTCTGACGGCGGCGTTGCAGATCCATTCGGTGGAAGCGCGTCATGCGGCCATTGTGCGCCGTCTCCGCGGCCAGAAGGGGTGGATCACCGGCAATGACCGTGGTGGTCTTCCGGCCGCCGCGCAGGCCATTTATGACGGTGAGGAAAATCTGGTGCAGGGGACGAATACAGTGGGCAAGGTCACCGTGACCAGCAGTGAGGCATATGATGAGCCTCTGAACGCTACTCAGGTGGGGGCGATCGTCTCGCTCTTCATGTGAGAAAACCGGACCTCCTGGCATCAGCCCAGGGTTAATGCAAAAGCCCGTCGCCTTTATGGTGGCGGGCTTTTTTGTTGCCATAGAAAACTGCGGAGAATTATAATAATCCCGCATTTGCGCGGAATTGTTTATTCGGTGGGATTATGGATCAAATGCCCTATCCATCGTCATCCAGACCACACGGGAATATCTATAAATAATGGGAACGAAGGGGAGAAACGCTACACAGCCGAGGGAAAAGATGGCGATATCGCGCCAGTCGGGAAAAATGGCATAAAGAGCCGCGAGCAATCCTCCCAGCACCACGCTGGCAAGGGCGTAGCTGATGTACATCGCGCCGATAAAGTATCCCGGCTCGCGCTCGAATTTCATACCGCAGACCGGGCATTGTATGTTGGTCGCAAAAATGCCTTTGTAGACGCGCCCGTGGTGACAGCGGGGGCAGCGTAGATGGAGAACCGACCATGTGGTTCCATGCGCGGGGGGTATCATATTCGATGATGCTGTGTTCATGTTCCGCCCTTCAATGTTGCTGGCGCCAATGTAGCATATTATCGGTCGAATTTTTCCTGCGCCATCGTTCAATCGTATCGGTGATATTTTTTGCCCCTTCCATGACGAATCGGTGAGGGAATACGTGCCGGTTGCCGGAGATCATCGATTCCCCCGCGGCATGCCATATAGCATGCCTATGCCGGAATAGAGGAAATATGTACCGCGCTTTTATTTGGAAGCCACCGCGCTCATAGGCATATTCGCACCCTATTCCGGGTTCCTTCCAGGATATCGACCCGCGTAACGGCCATAATCCCAGTCGGGCTGCCATGGGCAGGGGCGGAGAGATATGACCATGCAATGCTGGTTTGCGGATCATCGCACCTGGAGGTCTTCATTTATCGTTCGAGGTACTTCATGCGGCGAATATTTTTCATCCTGACACTCGCGTTCATTGTTTGTGGCGTTCAGGGACTTCACGCACAGATTTCCGGCCTGGCCATTGGGCCGAAGGCGGGCGTTTATCTGAGCGCTGGCAAGATTATGATTGGGGCGATCGGTGAGATCCCCATCACCCGCGATATCGATTTCGAGCCGGGCGTTGAGATGGTACTTGGGATACCGAGCACCACGTTGATCGCCATCGACGGAAATATTCGCTATTCGTTCACGCTTCCGGGGGAAACCATCCGCCCGTTTGCGCTGGGTGGCCTTGCAGTTCAGCTCCAGACGTATGATGTAGGCATTACATCGACGGGAGCGACCTCAAAAACCAACACCGGATTCCGTCTGAACCTTGGTGGCGGAGTGGTTTTCAACAGTCGTTCGCTGATCCAATACTGGACGGGGCTGAAGATCTATTTTCTTGAAGGAAACGATGTGGTATTGCAGGGTGGTGTGCTCTTCTATCTATAGAGGATCAAGGTAGTTTCTGATAAAACCTTGGAAGGGTCGCGATGAATATTGCGGCCCTTCTTTATGCCGTTTCGCATGGGAGGGAAGTGCTCCAATGGCCCATCTTATCCATATTCATCGGAGCCGGTAGTCAGATTCTCCTGGGCATTATCGCAACTGAAGGCTGGGCGGCGATCATCACGCAAGAACCTTCGATCGGAATGATATTGGGCAGCAGCGCCATTGCGCGCGAAACGTCGAATCTGGTCACAGCTTAATCTCCATTGGAGTTTCGGAGGGGC
>JBDSJW010000062.1:0-12272 GCA_039917235.1 Kapaibacterium sp. (SeqCode)
GGTGAGAGGGTTGCTGGCGGCGGCGAAACCGACGGAACGGGGGGCGTTGCTGGAACAGCTTGCCAAGCTGCTGGAGACGAGAGTGGAGATGCTTCAGCAGGAGAATATGCTGCACAGAGGGGAGATCGTGGCGTTCGAGAAAATCCTTAGTAAGCTCAAGGTGCACTGACCGCTTTATCCGCGTCCGTCCCGGGAGATGGAGCGATCCGCTCCAAATGGGCCGAAAACGAAACTGCCGGCGTCGCGGCCGGCAGTACGGAAGAAGTTCTCGGAATTGTCGTGAAGAGAGCGGGCACCGGCCCTTCAGGCGCGAATCGCGGTCAGCCCTGTTGCTGATCCCCACCATAGGTACAATTCCCCTGATGGGAACACTCGCCGCAGTTGGTATGCTCGCTGAGCGGAACCAGCGTAAAGCAGCGCGGGCACCGGTCGTTCATCGGGTTGGCGATCGAATAGTTGCATGTGGGGCAACTTCTGATCTCCATGTCCAGCTTTCGCAGCAACTCCGCGTCGGCCCCGTTGCCGAGAATCGGAAGCTCCAGCGCAAGACCACCATCGGCCGGCTTTTCCTTCCCTTTGCGTCTGAACATCGTCATCGCCATATCCTTATCTCATATCATCGTTTGTTGTCCGCCCATTCATCACAGCAGGATCATCGCCACCAGCCCGCCGACGCCGAACGCCATCACCCAGCTTCCGACCCAGATCGTAAAGCCCTCGCGCGTTCCCCGCTCCTTCAGCATCACCATCAGCGACGCGATGCAGGGGACGAAGAGGGTGATCGTGGTAAGCGCAACCACCACCTGCATCGGCGTCAGGTGCATGGCATAGAGGCCGGCGGCGCCGAAATCGCGACGGACAAGGCCCATCACAAACGCGGTGGATGCCTCCGCCGGGAGCTTCAGCCAGCCGGTCGTGATCGGCGAGAGGAGGTTGACCCACATGTTGAGGATGCCAGTTACCTGAAGGATCGACACGGCAAGCGCGCCGACGAAGAACCACGGGGCGGCCTCCTTCATAAATGCGAACGTCTTCACCCATGTCTTCTGAAGCACGTTACGGGCGCGCGGCAGGCGCATCGGCGGAAGGTCCAGCAGCAGCGGGGAGGATTTTCCCGGAAGCGTCTTATCCAGCACGGTCCCTATCGCGATGAAGATCGTTATGATGATCGATGTGTAGATCAGCGTTGCCTTGATGCCGGCCGTTGCCAGAAGCGCCGCGATTACCGCGAGCTGCGCGGAACAGGGAATGGCAAACTGGAGGATCGCCGTGGCAATCCGCTTCTCTCTGTCGCTCCCGAGAAGTCGCGTGGTGATGGTCGCCATCGTCACGCAGCCAAGCCCCAGAATAAGAGGGATGATCGCCCTGCCGTTCAGCCCAAGGCCGTTCAGCGAGCGGTCCACAAAGGTTGCCAGGCGCGGGAGATACCCCGAATCCTCCAGAATCGAGAGGGAGAGATAGAAACCGAGGACCAGCGGCAGCAGGAGAAAGACGAGATAGGTGACCGTCATCGAAAACGCGCCGAACTCCCCAAAGAAGATAATCGCCAGCGCCGATGAATATTTATAGTTGATGGAGTTCAGCCCCACCTTCCGGAACGCCTTCATCTGATCCGCCAGCACCGGGTCCGCATGCGTTCCATGCGGGAACAGATACGTCCGCGCCGCGATGGTTGTATCGCCACCGGCCGCCGTCCTGCCGATCTTCTCAACTTTGATCGTGGTCCCGGTCACCGCCGACACCTGATCCTTGACAAAGACCTCGAAGTAGCGATCGCCAAGGGTCTTTTCGGTGAAGCCGACGACATCCTGAGCGATAAACTGGCCGACGAAGAGATAGATGGCATAGAGGACAACCGCAAGAAACGGAAAGCCATAGATGGGGGATATCGAGATGCGGCCGAGAAGCGCGGAGAGCGTTTTCTTCCGCTCGGTGGCGGTCACCACCTTATCCAGCAGCCGGTTGACCCGGTTGCGACGTTCCACGTAGATCAGCTCGCGATCTCCCCCCGGCTCCACTCCATGCCGCTCGGCGATAACCTTGTCCCCTTCCAGCACCATCAGCCCCTCCGCCTGCGATCCCACGCAGTTCAGCAGCTCATGAAGATGCCGGTGAAGCGATGCGTCCGACCGGCCGGGGCACGCCTGCGGGATATGCGCCTCCAGCTTGTCGAACCCGCTCTTGCGAATCGCGGTGGTGGGAAGGACGGGAACGCCGAGCCTGTTGGAAAGCTCCTCCACGTTGATTCTGATCCCGCGATCCTCCGCCTCATCCATCATATTCAGGCAGACAGCGATCTTCTTCCCCATGTCGATAAGCTGGAGCGTCAGAAACAGATCGCGTTCCAGGTGGACGGCATCCACCACGTTAAGGATGATATCGGCCTCCAGGATGATATCCCTGGCGACCCGTTCCTCATCGTTG
Organism: Kapaibacterium sp. (SeqCode); assembly: GCA_039917235.1. Lineage (GTDB taxonomy): Bacteria > Bacteroidota > Ignavibacteria > OLB7 > OLB7 > JAFDZV01. The sequence goes on from JBDSJW010000062.1 coordinate 2,425, forward strand.
AACGAGCTGACGCCGTAGATGCCGGGGGTGTCGTAGACGGCGTATTTGGGGTTCTCGCCGTGCGAAACCTCCACCGTGGTTCCGGGGAAGTTGGAGACATCCACATAGAGGCCGGTCAGGTGGTTGAAGAACACCGATTTCCCGACGTTCGGATTGCCGACAAGGACGAGCTTTGTTTTGTTCTTGCTCAGGAATTGCGCTGCGCTGGTATCCACATGATGATGCCCTGCATGCGGCATCACGTCGGTTATATCGTCGGGGGAGAGAGAGGAGCTATCGTTCATGTTCGGATTGTTCCGTAGTCGATCGTTTGGGCCATTGGGAGTGGGCCCGGATTCATCTAGTGGTTCTCATCCTATCGCAATGCCGATCTGCTTCGCCAGGTTCCTTCCCAGAGCGATTTCCTGACGGCTTGCCTCCAGGATGATCGTCCCCCCCGGCAGGCGCTCGATGCAGAGGACGCTGGCGCCCACGCAGATCCCGAGCCGGATGCACTGGGAGCGAAGCTCGGAATCCTCCGGCAGGGAGAGTATCGTTCCCCGCGTGCCGCGGCGAACATCGACAAGCTGGGTGATATCAGTTGGCATGATCCTCCGTTTCGAACGCCGCCACGCCGTTGCGCGATCCATTCCGGCGACTCCGCCGGCAGTCGCTGCAAACGCCGAAGATCTGAAGGGTGTGATAGATCCCCTCAAAATCGTGGTGGTCGCAGATCTGCTTCTGAAGATATCGGACGCTGCCGTTCGGGAATTCGATGATGCGGCCGCACTTGGTGCAGACCATGTGGTCGTGACAGGGGCGGTCGATGGTTTTTTCGTACTGGGCAAAATCGCCCGGCGCGAACATGTAGCGGGAGACAAGGCCGCACTCGTGGAGGAGGGAGAGCGTTTTGTAGACGGTGGCCCGCGATACCTTGCTCCCCTCCGCGCGAAGCCGCAGATAGAGCGAATCGGCGTCGAAGTGCTCGTTGTACTTCAGTACCTGCGCCAGCACCTCGAACCGTTCCGAGGTAATGCGGTAGTTGCCGTCACGGAGAAATTCCGTGAACCGCTCCTTTGCCCGTTTTTCCGCTATTGAGTGCATCGAGAAATTCTTATTAAGACCGAGTCCAGAAACAAACATAGGGAGGGACTCCGAGGTGTGCAAGGGAAGAACGGTGGAATGATAAGCCAAAGTGTAAGCGGTCGGGGGGAGAAGCGGGAGGGAGGGAATGAAAACGCCCGTCGGCGGGGAGCGTCGGGGCGGGATCAGCATCAAAACCGAAATCGGCGTGCCGGGATTATACCGTGCAGCGGCAGCCGCACTGAAGATCGATCGTGACCGGGGAGGTCAGCCGGTCCACCCGGTCGCGCCGCACATGCAGCACCAGAAGCGTGTAGGGGTTGAAGACGACCACGTCCCTGACCCCCTGCGAGAGATAGAAATGCGGCCCGATCTCCAGATCCTTTGCCTCATACCCCTTGCTGATAACCTCGATAACAGCCTCGGGGATCAGGGTGATTGCTTCCTCCTCCTCATCAGGCTCGCGACAGAACAGCGCGATATCGGGACGTTTCAGGGATCCGTCGGGGAAGGCAACATAGATGTCGGCGGCGTGAATACAGGCACAGGCTCCGGCGTCCGATGCCGGGGAGCCTGCGTGAATGGAGGCGCGGATGCGATCGACCGCCTTCTGATGCTTCCAGACCGGGGATGCTTCCCAGATCGGCAGCCCTCCAACGATCTCCAGTCGTATCCCCAACTCCTCGGCACGTAAGAAACGGGGATCCATCCTATCTCCTGATGAATATCGGAGTGATCGGCTTCAGGCCGGCGGGCGGTTTCCCTCCGCTATACCCTGACGGTTTTCGCGCTGACGGCGACCTTCAGGCGGTTGGTTGCGCGTGCCAGCGCCGCCTCGGCCCGGACCATATCGATCTCCTTGTTGTGCTCTCGGCGTCCCTCATGAATGCGCTCGTCCGCCCGCTGGCGCGCGCTCTCGGCGCGTTCCGCGTTGATCGCCTCGGCGGATTCCACGGTCTCCGCGATCACCGTCAGCCGGTTGTTGTTCATCTCCATGAAGCCACCGGAGGTCGCGAAATGATGCTCGCGCTGTCCGTCCCCAACAATCCTGATATCGCCTATCTCCAGCTCAGTCAGGATGGGCGCATGGTTATAGAGCACCTGAAACGGTCCCATCACCCCCGGCAGCGTCACCATGGACGCCTCTCCGCTGAACACCTGGCTGCGCGGCGTCACGATCTCCACATGAAATGTCTTGTCGGCCATAATAGTAATCGGTAAACCTGGGATCTACTGTCGGTAGTTACAGCGGCAGAGGGGCGGGCTGTGTATAAGAGCCACGCCCCTTTGCGCGTTCGTTTGCGTTATCGCGCGGGATTACGCGTTCATCTTGGTCGCTCGCTCGCGTGCCTCGTCAAACGTTCCCACGTATCGGAACGATTCCTCCGGCATGTCGTCGCCATCGCCGTTGAGGATCGCCTCGAACCCGGCGATCGTATCCTCCAGCTTCACGTAGCGGCCCGGCAGGCCGGTGAACTGCTCGGCCACGAAGAACGGCTGCGAGAAGAAGCGCTGGATCTTGCGGGCGCGCTGCACCGTGAGCTTGTCATCATCCGAAAGCTCGTCCATGCCGAGGATGTTGATGATGTCCTGCAATTCCTTGTAGGTCTGAAGTGTCCGCTTCACCGACGACGCCACATCGAAATGGCGCTGTCCCAGAACGGCCGGCGTCATGATCGTGGAGGTGGAATCGAGCGGATCGACCGCGGGATAGAGGCCAAGCTCGGAGATTGCGCGGGAGAGCACCGTGGTTGCGTCAAGGTGGGCAAAGGTGTTCGCCGGAGCCGGATCGGTAAGGTCATCCGCCGGAACGTAGACCGCCTGCACCGATGTGATGGAGCCGCGGTTGGTGGATGCGATCCGCTCCTGAAGCATGCCCATCTCCGTTGCCAGCGTCGGCTGATAACCCACCGCCGACGGCATTCGGCCAAGGAGCGCCGATACTTCGGAGCCGGCCTGCGTAAAGCGGAAGATGTTATCGATGAACAGAAGCACGTCGCGCCCCTCCTCATCGCGGAAATATTCGGCGTAGGTCAGCGCCGTCAGCGCCACCCGAGCGCGCGCGCCCGGCGGCTCGTTCATCTGCCCGAACACCAGCACCGCCTTGTCCAGCACCGTGGAGCCGTCGGCGAGCTTCGCCTCCGACATTTCGAGATAAAGATCCTTCCCCTCGCGTGTCCGCTCTCCCACGCCGCCGAACACGGAGTAACCGCCGTGCTGCTTGGCGATGTTGTTGATAAGCTCAAGGATAACCACCGTCTTTCCCACGCCGGCGCCGCCAAACAGGCCGGTCTTCCCCCCCTTGGTGTACGGCTCCAGAAGGTCGATAACCTTGATGCCGGTCTCCAGCATCTCCTTCTGCGTCACCAGCGTATCGAACGCCGGGGCGGGGCGATGGATGGAGTACATCGTCTTGGAAACCAGCGGCTCCTTGTTGTCGATCGCCTCGCCAATCACATTGATCAGGCGACCAAGCGCGTTCGGGCCGACCGGCACGGTGATCGGAGCACCGGTATCGATCACCTTCATGCCGCGGCTGAGGCCGTCCGACGAATCCATGGCGATCGTCCTGACACGGTCCTCGCCAAGATGCTGCTGCACCTCAACCACAAGGTTCTCCGCTTTTCCGGCGGCGTTCGTGCGCGGGATATGGAGCGCGTTGAGGATGTCCGGCAGGTTGCCGCCAGGAAACTCTACGTCGATCACCGGACCGATGATCTGAACAATCTTGCCTTCGTTCATAGTGCTACGATCTTCGTTTAACGATTATATATATAGTGTTCTTAAGCTGTATGCGTTGGGAAGCGGAACGCGCCGGATCGCCCTGGAAGCAAGGCGGGTAATCGGCAAGAGCACACGAAGTTACACAAGGCGGTCCGGTTCCGCAATCCGTGAATCGTCGCGAATCGAAAACGCGATCGTAGCGTCATTGTCATTGTCACAGTCGGGGCACGTTTCAAACGTGCCCAGTAGTTGCAGGAAGGGCACGTTTGAAACGTGCCCCGACGCGCGGAGACAACGCTGATTACGCAAAACGCGAATCATCGCGAATCGAGAAGGACAATTTTGTAGCTTCGTTGCCTCGATTGTCGCCGAATGTTCCAAACGCGTCGCGACACGTCAACTTCGGAATCATCAATACTCGATATGCGCCCGTATCCAGCTCGCACACACTACGCAGGCCGGCTCCGCCCGGCGGAGATCAGCTCCCACGTTTCATTCAATGGCTGGGTGGCCTCCCGCCGCGATCTCGGCGGCCTGATCTTCATCGATCTTCGCGATCACACAGGCATCGTCCAGCTTGTCTTCTCTCCGCAGCACGCGCCGGAGCTGATGGATAAAGCCGGAGACCTCCGCAGCGAGTACGTGATCGCCGTTACCGGTGAGGTGCGCCGTCGCGAAAAGCCGAATCACTTCATTCCCACCGGCGAGGTGGAGGTCTACTGCACGGAGCTGGTGATCCTGAACCGCTCGGAGACGCCGCCGTTCGAAATCGGCAAGCGGGATCAGGTGGGGGAGGAGCTTCGGCTGAAGTATCGCTACCTGGATCTGCGCGATGCCGAGATGCAGCGGATTATCAGGCTTCGGAGCCAGGTGTATGGCATCACCCATCAATATTTTGCCGAAAACGGCTTTGTGGAGATTGAGACGCCGATGCTTGTCCGCTCCACGCCGGAAGGGGCGCGCGATTATCTGGTCCCCAGCCGCGTCCATCCCGGAAAATTCTACGCCCTGCCGCAGTCGCCGCAGATCTATAAACAGCTCCTGATGGTGGCCGGATACGATCGCTATATGCAGATCGCGAAGTGCATGCGCGATGAGGATCTCCGCGCCGATCGCCAGCCGGAATTCACGCAGCTCGATCTTGAGATGGCGTTCGTGGAGCAGGAGGATGTCCTTCAGCTTGTGGAGGGATATCTGGTCAGGATCTGGAAGGAGATAAAGGGGATCGATCTCCAGTTGCCGCTTCTCCGCATGCCGTACCACGAGGCGATGAGCCGCTACGGAACCGATAAACCGGATATCCGGTTCAGCGTGGAACTGCACGACGTGGCAGATATTTTCGGTTCCACCGGGTTCAGCGTCTTCAAGGGGACGCTGGAATCGGGGGGAGCAATCGCCGGCATCAAGGTCTCCGGCGGCGCGACCTATTCCCGGAAAGTGATCGATGAGCTGACCGAGGTGGCAAAGCGCTACGGCGCAAAGGGCCTTGTCTGGCTGAAGCTCACCGCCGATGACATGGAAGGGGGCTCCGCGAAATTCTTCTCGAACGAGGAAAAAGATGGGATGCGCGAACGCTTCTCCGCCAACGAGGGGGATCTTCTCCTGATCGTCGCCGATGAATGGCGCACCTGCCACACCGCGCTTGGCTCGCTCCGGCTCGATATCGCCCGGCGCGAGAAGCTGATCCCGGAAAACATGGACGCGCCCCTCTTCGTGATCGATTTTCCGATGTTCGAGATGGATAAGGAGACCGGGACGATCACCCCGGCGCACCATCCGTTTACATCGTACAAGCGGGAGGATGAGGGATTTCTGGAGACCGATCCGCTGCGGGTTCGCGCCAACGCGTACGATCTTGTGATCAACGGCTACGAGCTGGCCTCCGGCTCCATCCGTATTCACGACCGTGAGACGCAGGCGAAGATCTTCTCCTATATCGGCCTTTCGGACGAGGAGGCGCAGAAGAAATTCGGATTTCTGCTGGAGGCGTTCCGCTACGGCGCGCCGCCGCACGGCGGAATCGCCCCCGGCATCGATCGGCTGATCATGGTGCTTGCCGGCACCGATAATATCCGCGACGTGATAGCATTCCCAAAAACCGCGAGCGCGGCATCGCTGATGGATGAGGCGCCGTCGCCGCTTGCCAACGAGCAGTTAAAGCCGCTTCATATTCAGTTGCGCGAGAAATAATCCGAGCGGCCCGTAATGGGCTGTTGAATCTCAGACTGTTCAAGGACGATCAGCCGCACGGCGGCCGAATCTGAGCGAATGAGGCGGCCTTCGGGACGCCGCAGTGAGCGAATGATGAATGTCGGGGGACGTTTGAAACGTCCCCGGACGCAGCGGATGACGTTCTTCAACAGTCTGATAAGGCTGTTGATCGATCTCCCCCCAGCCCGGAAGTTGGGGGGAATCTTTTTTACGCGGAGCCATGCCGATACACTCTCCACGCCAGGGAATCATCCGGCGGCGATACGCCTCCATCCTCCTCCTGCTTCTGCTCCTCCTTCCGGCGCGGCTCGCGGCGCAACGGCGCTACTATCCCGATCAGCCGCTGCCGGACGATCTTGCCCTCCCCCTTATTCATATCCACGGCCTCAGCGATACGGTCTTCTACATCGGCGGGGAGATGGCGACCAACTCAGCAAGCGGCTCGGTAAAGGATCTCTGGCAGTTCTCCCGCTGGCTTGGCCTGAACGCGATGGAGTTCCGGGGGAGCAACCCGATGGCGCTGGTGGATACGCTCCTCATGGGGAGTGTGACCAGGCCGAACGAGCGGTTGATGGCGTGGCTCGATAGATTCTCCGGGGAATCGGGCTGGGGGCGGCAGGTGACGTTTTTTCCGTTCGATGCGTATGAATCGTACTACTGGCAGTGCAGGTTTCTCACGCTGTCGGGTGGGATGATCGAGCGGAACCCGGTGGAGCGCTACCAGGATGCCCGCGCGCTGGAACAGGTGTATGATATATCGAATACAACGCCGGGAGCGACCGTCGCCCAACAGGCGGTTTTCGGCTACGATACGCTTCAACGCTACCGCTGGCCCGGCCACGCCCGCTACGACTCCACGCAGAACGGCGAGACGATTCTCCACATCCCGCGTGGTAACTGGGGGACGAAAAGCTATTTCATCACCGTCACCGGCCATCTCTTCGCGGATAATAATGGCGGCGGCGGCGCTGCCGATACCGACACACTGCTGGCGATCGATATCTGGAACGAGGTTCAGAATCGGACAACCTACCGGCTGGCTGGGCCGGCAATCCATACGGCGCGGCAGGACACGACGTATCGCTATACATCGGTGTATGTGAGGAAATCGGATCTGAAGCCGGACACGGCCGGTGGCGCAACGGATGGTAATCGCTATCGTTTATCAGTTTTTCCGCTCAACCTTGTCAGCAATCCCGCCACCGGCATTGCCGGCCCCGCCAGCGGCGACAACTCCGGTCACCGTTTCGATATCCGTATCCGCTGGACCGGCAAGGAAAAGCTGGCGCTCAGGAGCATCGCCATCCGCGATACGCTCGGTCAGCTTATGCTGGGAGATGATTCCGGCAGCGTTGCCTATCGCCGGGAACTGGTGAAGGCGGCGCGGCGGTTCTATTACGGCACGGTAACGCCCGGTCCGGCCGCCCAACCGCGAGCCAACATCCCGCTGACTTATTTCGGTGATGAGCCGCTGTTTTCGGAATACGCCGGGTTCAACGCCGTCGACCGGCTTCTGCGGGACAGTACAGCTCCCGGCGGCGATACCACGCGGAGTCTTCGCCCGCATTACGAGCTTAATCAGATCACGCTTCACAAGGTTCTGATCAGCAACGCGGCCACCGTTGAGCCGGGGTTTTATCCCACGTCGGCCGGGAACGCCTATAACGCCGGCAAATTTGGTTTAGATGCCAGCTTCAAACAGCCTCCGGTCCTTGCCATGCACGACGGCGGCGTCTGGAATGTCCCGCGGCTGGGGGAGACCGCCGACAGCGTGGAGCTGTATGAAAAGGTCTATCAACGCGCCACCATCGGCGCGTACAACACCGGGCGGAGCATCTATCCCTATCAATACGACAAGCTGACCGATCTGGGCCATGCCGCCCGTGCCGCCAGCCGCACCGGGCGGTGGCTGATTCCATGGATTGGCGAGCATGGGCAGGTGAACATCAAATGGTTCAGAATCGGCGACAGCATTCAGGCGCGGCCGGATATGCAGTGGATTCTGGAAGCGGCGCAGCTCCGCCTCCTCTGCAACCTTGCGCTCTGCTACGGCGCGCGCGGCGTTCACTATGCGTGGGTCGGCTCCGATACTGACGAGGTGTTAAGCGATGCCGATCCGATCGATGACAAGCACACAACGCTATTTGGGAGTAACTGGGGGCCGGTCGGCTTTTTCACCGACCGCACCGCCGATCGCGTTTCGCCGTTTACGGTCGTGACCGGCGCCAATCAGAAGGCGACGTTGCCGAGCTTCTATACCGGCTGGGGGGTGCGTCTGCGCGAAATGCAGTGGCTGGACACGGTCTGGTTTCCGAGCGTCGGCCGGGAAATGCTGAAGCTCCGCTGGCGCGATGGCTACTCGATCCATTTTACGGTCCCGCAAGCCTACATGACCGATCCCGGCCTGACAACCAGCCGGCCGCTCCCCTCAACGGAGATCGTCAACGCCGTCCACTCATGGAAGCCGGCGGTTGGTGGGGATACCGTTCATCGCGATCCCGATGCGATAACGTATGTGGAGCTGGGATTCTTCAACAGGCGCATCGATACCGGCCGGCGCCGGTACGACACCAATTATGTCTTCGTCGTCAATCGCCGCACGTTTGAACGGCCTGATGATACATCGGCCGCCAGCGATTACGGCAGGAAGCTGGACATGCTCGCCGAGACGCGGACGATCTCCCTTACGCTGAACATCCACCACCCGGACAGCGCCGCTCCCGGCTACATCCATGTCCGCGAGATTTTTCCCGACACAACCCGGCTGCCGCTGACCTTGGTTCCCCGCGCGGGGCTTGACACAATCGTTCGTGGCGATCGCGCCGTGGAGATTACGCTCCGTCCCGGTGGCGGCGCGTTGCTGGAGCTGACCGAGTGGCATCCGATGAGCGATGGTGATGATGGCAATATCCGCCATAATATTCAGCGACGGATTCCTTTCAATCGTAATCGTGATTATGCCGACTCTTTTTATCCAGCGGATCGTTTCCGGTAATCCGAAATGATATCCCGCCGGCCGGATATACCGATACGAACGGACTGAACATGAAAAAGGCCGGGCTTGCATGGCAACCCGGCCTTTTTACCGATCAGGAGAACTAATTACTTCGTGGCAGCAGCAGCCTTCTTGTGATGACGATGGCCCTTCTTGTGGCCCATGTGCCTCTTCATGCTCTTAGCCGGCTTGGCTGCGTCCTGTGCGAAAGCGGAGGTAGCGCCGAAGGTAACGGCAATGGCAAGAGCTGCGATGATGAGCTTCTTCATGCTAAAAATCCTGAGATATAATTGTTGTTGGAAAACGGTAGCGGTTGCTTGTATGATGCGCAACCGATGAATGCAAACTTAGAGCCTGAACATGATGGAGAGATGATAAAATCTTTCCCCTGTCACCGGACCCTATTTTTTATTCTCTGATTCAATGAACTATTCGGCACTGAAAAACGGAGGGCGGATCGCAAACCGATCCGCCCTTTGCCCGGGATATTACTTGCTGGCGGGGGCGCTGGTCGCGGCCTGAGCCTTGTGCTTCCTGACGGCGTGACGCTTGCGGGCGATCTTCTTCTTCGGGGTCGTGGCGCCATCTTCCTTCGCGGAAGCAGCAACGGTCGTCTTGGCGGGTTTGGCCGGCTTGTTCTGTGCGAAAGCAACCGTGCCGAACGAGAGAGCAGCCACAAGAGCGGCCGAGAGGATATTCTTTGCAGTCATGATTCTGTTGTCCTTCTATCAGCCTGTTGAATTAGTCCATTTTCACAACGGATATTCGTGTGTCGATACCGTGGCTGTCCGGAGCGGAAAAAATAGTGCTGAACATCTCAACAAGCATACGGAGTGCCTCGAAGTGATCACTCGCC
>JBDSJW010000063.1:0-3200 GCA_039917235.1 Kapaibacterium sp. (SeqCode)
CATCGCCGTTTGCCCGGCGGCGGCGGCGGATGTAAGTTTCCGTATTCGTATGATCATCAAGCATCCCCTTTCCGACCCTCCGGCGCGACGGCTTATGCCGCTGGCGCTGCTTCTTATCGCGGCGAGCCATCTTGCGGCGCAGCCCGTGGTGAAGGCCGATGCGATTCCCGGAACGGGGCACGGCACGGCCCATCAGGCGCTGGCAAGCCTGAACAGGGACATCACCACCATCCTCTCCGACAGGAGCTTCGCCGATGCAACGTGGGGAGTTTCGGTGATATCGTGCGATAACGGCGAATCGCTTTATGCGCTGAACGAACGGCGCAACAGGCAGGCGGCCTCCAACATCAAGCTGCTGACCACGGCGGCCGTGCTCCAGAATCTTGGCGGAGGATATCGATTTACAACGGAGCTTCGCGCCGGCGGCGATATCGGGCCGAACGGCGAGCTTGGCGGCGATCTGGTGATCAGGACGTCGGGCGATCCATCGATCTCCCCGAGCTTTGGAAACGACCCGCGCGAGCTGATCCGGGAATGGGGACGGAAGCTCGATTCGCTCGGCATCAGATCGGTGCAAAATATCGTGGTGGATGCCTCCTATTTCGACGATATCCCCTACGGGCCGGGCTGGGCATGGGATGATGAATCGTACGGGTTCAACACGCCGATCAGCGCCGCGGCCATCTACGACAACAGCATTCAGGTAACGGTGACGCCGGGAAAAACGCCGAACGCACCGGTTTCGATCGACATCTCCCCCTCCACCGCCTACGTTACGCTGGAGGTGATGGCCGTTACATCACGCCCGGATTCCGCATCAACCATCGATATACGGCGGGAGCGGGGAGGGCGGACGATCGTGGTGCACGGCAATATCGCGGCCGGGGCGGAACCATACGTTGAGCATGTGAGCGTGGAAAATCCGCCGCTTTTCTTCGCAACGATCGTGCGGGAGGAGCTGGAGCGGAACGGCATTGTGGTACATGGCTCCGTCCATGCCGCGGCGGAATATCGCGGCGGGCTTTCCTACGGCGCGTTGCGGCCGGTCGCGGAACATCAATCGATTCCTCTGCGGGAGATCGTGGCGGCCACCAACAAACAGAGCCTCAACCTCTCGGCGGAGATGCTGGCGAAGAAACTGGGGCGGGATTTCGGCGGAACCGGATCGACCGCGGCGGGAGTGGAGGTGGTAAAGAGGCTGCTGACGCTTGCCGGCATCGATATCGAGCATGTGCGGCTGTATGATGGCTCGGGGCTTTCACGGCAGGATATGATCGCCCCGGCCGATATCACCGCGCTTCTCCGATGGGCGCAGCGCTCTCATATCGCTGAGGATTATCTGGCATCGCTGGCAATCGCGGGGCGCGACGGAACGCTTGCAAACCGGCTCAAGGGGACGCTTGCGGAGAACAACGCGATCGGCAAAACCGGGTTTCTTGGGGGCATCCGCGCATTGAGCGGATATGTCCGCACGCGCGATGGCGAGCTGCTCTCCTTTTCGATCATCGCCAACAACTATTCGGTTCCAACCAGCGTGGTCAACACCGCTCAGGATCTGATGGTGATGCGCCTTGCCAGCTTTTCCAGGAAGAATTAATCCGGGAACAAAGAGAGGCAACGGAACAATCTTCTCCATGAGATAATTGCTCCGCAGTAGCTATCTTCCGCCCGGATTTCAGCTTCATCCCTCAATTTCCATAAAGACATTCTCCGTTCCTCCCGAACGGCACGTTCAATAATCGGGGAACTCCGATTCCTCCATATTTCCGGCTGCCTGGTGAGAACTTTTGGCGGTTACGGTAATATTATAAGGTTGAAAGCGCTCATAGCAACATTCACTGACGAACCGACCCATACGCCATGAACATGCAAGCCAGACTGCTTACCCTTCTGCTGCTGATCTTCCCCGTCGCGGCCTCCGCGCAGATGATCTATCAAACCGCGGAACCGGACATGACGCCGAAGAAACGGGAGCTCTATTTTTACGGAATGCGCTCCTACCCATTCGGCAAGATCCCGCAGAATGCCAGGCTTAACGCCCTCCTCCAGAGCGAGGGGAAGATGAAGCCGTTCCACGACGGCAACGGCATTCAGAGCCTGAATGAGTGGAAATCGATCGGCCCATATGCGGTTGGCGGTCGCGTGACAAGCATCGCCGTCCACCCGACGGACGGCAAAACCGTCTGGATCGGGACGGCTGATGGCGGCGTCTGGAAATCGACCGATCGCGGCGGGAACTGGACCGCGATGATGGATAACGAAAACGCGATAGCGATGGGCGCAATCGCCGTGGACCCGACCAACCCGAATGTCCTCTACGCCGGCACCGGCGAAATGAGCTCCAACTCCGACGCCTACAGCGGCGCGGGGGTCTTTAAAAGCAGCGATGGCGGCACATCATGGACGCCGATCGGCCTGACAAGCGTTGGGGCATTCTCCCGCATCGCGGTCCACCCGAAAGATGGGAATCTGGTGTTGGCGGCGGCCACCAAGAACAACGGCGGCGTCTATCGCTCGGAGAATGGCGGCGCAACCTGGACCAGAACGTTCGGATTCCCGGCATCCGATCTCGTGGTCAACCCGAAGGATGTCAAGGAAGTATGGATCGGCACGATGTCCAAGGGGATCTATCACTCCCTTGACGGCGGCAAGACGTTCAACCCGTCCAGCCCCGATATCTCCCCGTTCGGCTCCACGGTCGGCCGCATATCGATTGTCGTCTCCCCCACCACCCCGACGATTCTCTACGCGTTGACCAGCGAGAGCGAGGATGGCACGCCGGTAACCTATCACGCGCGCATCTACCGCTCAACCAACAGCGGCGCCAACTGGACGAACATCAACAATGATGATCCGAACAACTTTATGAACGATCAGGGCTGGTACAACCAGTCCCTGGCCGTCAGCCCCACAAATCCGAACACGGTGATCGCGGGGGGCGTCAGCATCGTGAAGACCACCAACGCCGGAAACGTGGACGGACCGGACTGGTACTACATCAACACGTACGCCACCTATCCGCACCCGGATCAGCATGCCGTGGCATTCGACCCGGCGAATCCGAACCGAATCTATGCGGGTTGCGACGGCGGCATGTACATCAGCGAGGACGCGGGACAGTCCTTCCAGAGCGTCAACAACAACCTCGCGATCACGCAGTTCTATGCCATGGGCGTCAATCAGAAGGCAACCACCACGGT
>JBDSJW010000064.1:0-13939 GCA_039917235.1 Kapaibacterium sp. (SeqCode)
CCCCAGCCCTCAACCAAATCTCTCAGGCCATTTCGTGTTACATCCCCCGGACGCGACGTCATAAAGCGTATAACGGTCAATCAATACTTCCTGCGTGGCTGAATATAGGGGACATAACGGAGCCGGAACGGCGGTTGCCGAAGGGGATGAGTCGCTTCTCGAACGATTCCTTCTCGGCGATGAACGAGCGTTCGTGAGCCTCTACGAGCGGTACGACAAGAGCGTCCTTACCTACCTGCGCACCATCGTCAAGGATTCTCCCGAGGTAGCCGATGACCTGTTTCAGGAGACGTTCATTCGCCTGTTCCGGGAGCGGTCCAGATATGCCGCGTCGAAGGAAACCGGCGAGGAATATCGGACGATTCAGAATCTGAAGGGATGGCTTTTCAGGGTGGCACACAATCTGGCAATCAGCCACCTGCGAACCGTGCGGCAGACGCTTTCGATATCGGATGAGGAGGAGAGCCATCGGTGGGATGAACGGTTGATGGTGCCGATCGAGGAATCGTTCGCCAAGCTGTTCGGGGAGGAGGATGAGTTGACGGGGGAGGCGCTCTTTGCCAGGTTCCAGGCGTGCGTGGAGTTGCTGCCGCAATCGTTGCGGGAGGTGTACGTTCTCCGAGAGGTTAACGGCCTGGAATACGAAGAGGTTGCCGCAACGGTCGGCTGCACGCAGGAGGCGGCCCGGATGCGGATCAGCAGGGCACGCAGGGCATTGAGGAAGGCACTGGAGAAATTTCTGGGAACGGAGGGATGATATCATGGCGGGAAGGAATCTATCGAACAAATGGTCGCGAGCGAGGATGAGAATAACGCTATCTCTTACGTTACTGCTTGCTGTTGTCTGGTGCGCATGCCAGAAACCCTCCGTCAACCCGGCCACCGGGGCATCCGTGAGTGATATCACCGGCATCACCTGGAAACTGCGATCGTTCTCCACGGTCTCAGGGGAGGAACGGCCGGTTCCCGCGACCGCGACGGTCACCCTTCTGCTCACCGATTCCGCTCGGCTTGGCGGCAAGGGGGGATGCAACAGCTATGGCGGACCTTATCAGATCCACGATTCCCTGCTGAGCGTTACCGGGCCGATGTTCCGTACCAAAATGAGTTGCGGCGAGATCGCCACCGAGGATGAATATCTCGACGCGCTCGCCAAGTCCGTTCGATACCGGAGTGATGGCAAAAGCCTTCTGATCTACTATGGAGATGGGAACCATATCCTCTCATTCACCAGGATGTGAGCGCGTCGATATGCCGATGCGGAGCCGGGAGGAAATGGTGATGAATCATATGCACGGTTCGATTCAGTTGAGTAAGCAGTGATGAATATCGAAGATCTTATATCGCAATACATCGACGGCAACCTTTCGAGCGAGGCCGAGGCGGAGCTGCACCATCGTCTGGCGGTGTCGCCGGAGGCGCGGAAGCTCTTCCGTTCGCAGATCGCTCTCCGTTCGGTAGCGCGGGATCAGCGGGTGCTTCAGACCCCCGCGCCGGAACTGCGGTCCGCGCTCTTCGGTCGCCTTCAGCGCGAGGAAGGGATGAAGCCGCTTGAGGGCATTCCCGCATCGCCTCCTGTTGTTGCCGCGGTCGCCCGCTCGATTCCCTCTCCCGCCGTTCGTGACGGCCGCCGTCGCCGCCGCGCCGCGATCTGGCTGATCCCCTTTATCACCGCGCTTCTCGCGGTTGTGATCGTCTGGAACGGAGAGGAGGATAAACCGGCGGGGATGAAATCGCCAGTCTTCTCCGATGCCCGCCCACAGGCGGCTCCGGAGAGAAAATCGGTCACGGGCGATGCAGTAGCGCCATCCGCGCCGGCAACGGGGAAGGTGGAGAGCCCGGATCTCCCCGGTTCCGCGAAGGAGCCGGTCCGGGCTGATGGTGACATCCGCGCGTCGGCGAGTGTTCCGAAAGAGGAGAGCCATCTGATGGCATCGAATGATGTCGTGGAGAGGAAATCCGCACGCGGTTACGCCATGGCGGAAGGTCCTCGGAGCGAGGCCGATCGCAATGGAATCGGTGCCGATAATCTGAGCAGCCAGCTGGCTCCCGAGACGGAGCATGCCGCGGAGGCCTACAAGATGGATCGTGATGCCAAGGCCGATGATGATCATTCTTCCAAGGAATCTCCCAGGCTTATGAGGCGGCAGATTGGAGGCTACTACCAGTCCGGGGCTAGCTCTGTCCAGCGGGATATTGCCTATCACACCACGCCGACGCAGACGATGGGGAAGAGCAAGGATATCGCGCAGGCCGAGGGCCCCACAATGCAATCAGTTGACCCGTTGACCCCTCCTCCATCGTCGCCGATGCTTGGGGGTGGGTCGGGGATGGGCTCCAGCCCACGATTCGAGCAGATGCAGCAACTCTCTAATTCAGTCGCCAAGGCGAACGTGCCGGCCTCCTCGCTTCTCTCCCCGTCAGCGGAGATTGCCATGGCCGATACAACTGCTCCGGTGCTTCAAAACCGGCCATCGGACCAGCAGGATAATGCCGGGATGGCAAAGAATATCCCATCATCGAGCCCGGTTGCGCAGGCTCTCTCTCCCATGAGCGCGGCCGTTAACTCGGGGCAATACAACAGCGGGCTTGTGGTTTCCAACTCGGCTCCCGTTTCCAGCACCGATGAATCCTTTCCGGCAGAACCGGTATCGCCGCCGGTCACGTTTATCGTCTCCATTACGCCGGCCAGCTATATCAGCCTCAAGTCCGGACAGATCAATCTGGATGGTGCGTTCCGTGCCGGTGTGGAGCTTGGCGGCCGGCATCAGATCTATGCCGTGGCGGGGTTGAGCGGATATCGTAATACCATCGCCGACAGCCTGGTGGGGATGACCATCAATGGCGTCACCACTCCCGCGGCGCGGAAGGCGGATATCACATCGGGGACCGCGAGCGAGGTGTATGGTGGCGCGGGCTATCGCTATAATATTCCGCTCAACCAGAAGGTCGGCGTAAGCCCGGGCGTCTGGGGCGGAGTCAGCGGTCGTCATCTCAGCGCCGGAGTGGAGGCCCCGATCACCTTCCGTCCATCCCGATGGGTCAGGCTGGAGCTGACGCCGACGATTCGGTACGTCAGTTCCCGCGCCACGGCGGCCGATGTCTCCACAAGCACCGTGCAGACCTCTCAGAACACCAGCGAGCTGCATCAGTTGACGACCGTTCCGGCCGAGACCGGTGGAGTTGATGTCGGAATCGGGGTTGGCGCGGTAATTATCTGGTAAACCGTCGGGGGACGCTTCAAACGTCCCCTTACACCAAACGTCCCCTCGTCCCTAAATCCTGAATAATCCACGGCGGGCATTCGAAAGAGTGTCCGCCGTTCTTTTTTTGCCACCGCGTACCCCACCACACTTCAAAGAAAAGAGGAGCGTCGATAACAAAAGCCTGACGCGATTCGTTACTTCTTCTACTAAACATTTATCTTGGAGCGCGCTCTAAGATGGCTCGGAACTCATTGATGGCAGGGATGTTGAACCTGTAAACCTTATGATGTAAAGACTTCGACGTACTGCACGGTTGATTTTGTCAGTGGATTTGTCAGGAGTGATGTTATATGCGTATCATAGTTCCAACGATCATTGCCGGCGCGATTGCGATCGGGCTGTTTGCGGGCGGGGCGTTCTCGGACGATGTCATGGGAAAAACGCTCCCCAGTTCCAGCTCTGTCAATCAGCCGGTTCCCATGGCGCAGATTGAAGTCCCCGTTTCCAGCAGTTTTGGCGTTTATCGCCCCTATCAGGTGCCGAAATATCGAGCTGAAGTGGGGCTGACCGAGCGCCAGATTGCCCCGGGGTTCTCCAATGTCGTTGTGGCTCAGGGGAGCTTTCCTTGGAATAGCTATTTCTCCAGCGATGAGCGCGCGATGCTTCTCAAGGATGCCTTTATGGCGCGTCCTGAAGCGATCGGGAGTTTCGGCCAGGCGTATGCCCCGGAGCTGAGCTCGCAGGAGATCGGCAGTTTTGTCACCGTCGATGCCCTGCTCCACGGCCTTCGCGTCACCGTCGATGAGGCGACGCGCGATATGGAGCGGAACTACGATGTGACGGTGCTTGGCGCCGAAATGGCGCAGCTTGCGCAGACCGTTGCCGTCCAGCCGTCCAACGCACGTGGTCCCGCGCTGAACGATGCGGTTATCCGCGTGCTTGGATATGTTCAGACTGCCCAGGCCCTTCTTGATCCCACTGCCTCGATCGATCCCCGGGTGCAGTCGGCGGTAAACGATGAAGTGCGGAAGATCACCGCCGCCTCTGGCGTGGCAAACTCCTCGGTTCTCCGTGGTGAATCGATCGATTATTCGCAGTTCGTGCCGACGGGTTATTACGCAATCGACGCGAAGCTCGCCAACTACTACCGCGCGAAAACCTGGCTTGGGCGTACCGGCTTCAATGTTCGTAACGCGGAGGGACGGGCGGATCTGGCCGGCCTTCGCGCGGCAACCATCCTGGCGCGTGCCGTAACCGGCATCGGCGATCAGGATGGGTTCAATCAGAGCCTCAGGAATATCACCGAGCCTGCCGCGTTCTTCAGCGGCGCCGAGGGAAGTTCGCAGTGGGATATCCTCAATAACGCCGCCCGTGGCTATTACGGCCGCATCGTCTCCAACGGCCCGGCGTTTCTTAACGATGATCAACTGCTCGCCGGCTTTGCAGAATATCTGGAGGAGCAGCTTCCTTCCGTCGCCGACCGGAGCGGACTTCCCGCCTTCCGTCTCTTCGACGTAACCCCGCAGTCGGGCTCCACCGATCTTGCATGGAAGGATTCCCATCCCTCGCGCGGCGGCTACGGCCTTAGCCTGATGGCGGCAATGGGAAGCGGTCGCGCCGATGCCGTTCGTGGTATCGAGGGGGATAAGCCTGTGCTTGCCTCGCGACCTTCCGAATCGTGGGTGCAGACGCTGGAAAGCTCGCTCCTGTATGCGATTCAGCCGCTGGCGCTGGAGCAGGAACGGACCAACGGATATCCCCGCTTTATGCGGAGCGATGACTGGCGGAACCGGGAACTGACCTCCGCGATGGGCGCCTGGGCGGATTACAGGAGCGTTCCCACGCGAATGGAGATGACATCCGTGGCAAAAGTGGCGGGGGTGAGCCGTGGAAACAGTGAGTTGAAGACCGACGGATATGTCGAGCCGAACCCGGAGGCATGGAGTCGCGTGGCATCGCTTGCGGCCTATATCCGGAGCGGGCTGAGCGAAGGGCGTGTTGAGCGTCTGGTGAACAGAAAGATCGAGATGAAGCTCCAGGATATCGAGAATGTGGCCGCCAGGATGATGCAGATATCGGCATTCGAGCTGGAGGGGAAGGATCTCACCGAGGAGCAGATGTCGCTGATCCGTTCAATGCCGGTGCGTATCGCGGCCTATGAATCGTTTACCGATAAATCGCTTCAGGGGAACGGCTATTCGGTAGCCGCGGGGGGAACGCAGCTTAGCGGCGGCACCACCGTTGCAAACGGCCATCCGCTCGCGATCTACGTGATCGTCCCCCGCAACGACGGCGAGGATGGGCTGATGCTGACGCGCGGTGCGGTCTCCAGCTATTACGAGGTCGCCACGCCGGTTGATGTCTGGGTGAAGAGCATCTCCGAGCCTTCCGCGGCCATCAAGGCGGATGGACGGCTGGCTTCGTTCGTAAGTACTGATCGGCAGATCGCGCAGGATGCCGGCAAGTTCCAGGCGGTGACGGCAACGCTCCCATCGGTTGCAACAGCATATGTGCCCACCAAGCAGGATAAGATGGAAGTGAAGCCGGCCGCGCAGATCAAGCTGGAGGCAAATATCGTCAGTCGGTCGGTTGGCGAACTCTGGTTCACGGTCCACGCGCCGCAGTTGGAGGGGGATGAGCTGGTGGTGAGCGTGGCAAATGTCGGCGGTCAGACCGTACTTCGTTCAGAGACCGGCAAGGTGGAAAAGGGAGATCGGCTTGATGTGCTCCGCATCGGCGATCTTTCGAGCGGGCAGTACTTTATCAGAGTGGCCGATGCCGGCGGAACAATGCTGGCGTCGAGCAGATTTATCGTGATACGATAGAAGCTAGCAGATCGACTATCTGTCGGGGGACGTTTCAAACGTCCCCTTACAGTAACCATCTAGGGGACGTTTTAAACGTCCCCCGACAAGCTATCCGGATGGCTCTGCATCCATGTCCAGGCCGACTGGACGATGGCCCGCAGCTCCCCCATTGTCGGCTTCCAGCCAAGCTCGCGCCTGATCTTTTCCGAGCTGGCGACAAGGACTGCCGGGTCGCCGGCGCGGCGCGATCCCATCTCCACTGGAATCGCATGTCCGGTCACCTCACGCGCCGTTGCAATCACCTGCTGCACGCTGTAGCCATCCCCGCCGCATCCAAGATTATACATGCAGCTCCGCTGCCGTTCCAGCGATTCAAGCGCCAGGATATGCGCGCGGGCCAGATCCACGACGTGGATATAATCGCGGATGCAGGTTCCATCGGGCGTGGGATAATCATCACCATAGACCGTGATCGATTTCCGTTTGCCGGCGGCAACATCCAGCACCAGCGGGATAAGATGGGTTTCGGGATTGTGCATCTCGCCGCAACGCTCGGTGGCGCCGGCCGCATTGAAGTAACGGAGCGCGGCGTAGCGGATTCCGTAGGCGTTTTCGAACCAGCGGAGCGCATGCTCAAACGCAAGTTTCGTCTCGCCGTACGGGTTGGTCGGCTGCATCGGATCGGTCTCCTCGATCGGCTGCTTTTCAGGATCGCCGTAGACCGCCGCGGTTGAGGAGAAGACGATCTTCTTAACATCGCTCGTCACCATCGCATTCAGCAGCGCCAGGCCGGCCACCACGTTGTTGTTGTAGTACTTCCCGGGGTTGGTCACCGATTCCCCCACCAGCGAATCGGCCGCCATATGAATCACCGCCTCCACGCGGTTGCCGGTCAGCGTGGCGCGGAGAAGATCGCCATCGAGAAGCTCTCCCTTCACAAAGGTCGCCTTCTCATCCACCGCCTCGCGATGTCCCTTGTACAAGCTGTCGTAGACCACCACATCGTGCCCGTCGCGGACCAGTTCCTCCACGACGACACTTCCGATATATCCGGCTCCGCCGGTAACAAGAACGCGCATAGCAGATTTGTTCAAGTTCGGTTGATAGAATAGTTCGGGGCCTGATCATCCATCCTCCAATGCCGGAACGGCGCTGGAAAACGACGGGTCAGGCCCCGGAATGTCGTTGAAAACGAGAGCGGAATCACCAGCGCTTCCGTCTCAGCGGACGAAGGCCTTCCATTGCGTTTCCCCGGCATCGCCGCGCGGCGACGCTATATCCATGTCGAGCGGAAGATAGCCCGGCAGACGCTCCCGTTGCGGGATGCCCGCCTCCCGGCTCCGGCTTACCGGCGGATAGAGGAGGCGGTCGGGGCGGCGCCACCATCCTGGGGATTCCAGCGCTTTATGGTAATGCGTTCCATGCGTGGCAAGATCGCGAAGCATCGTCGCCAGCGCCGTTGGTTGCGGCGGATCGAATCTGGCATCGAATGCCCCCGCCTCGTAATGCCCGTCGGAGCGCGTAAGGAGGGAATCCCAGTCGTATGCTCCCATGAGCGACCATGCGGTGACGGCCTGGAGATCGACCCCATCGAATCGGAGGGAATGCGCCGCGTCGATCATCTCCTTCAGCCAGCGCATCTGTTCATCGCAGTCGCAGCCGAGATGAGCTTCGGTGATGGCAATCGGCCGGTGATATCGCTCCCATGTCTCCCTGATAAGCTCATACGGCCCGGCGATTCCCTCGGCGCAGACCCGCACCGCTTCCACATCGGCATACCAATGCTGACCGTTGCTGCCGTGCGATGATTCGGGATAGCGTCCCAGACGCTCATCGAGAAACCGCTCGCTGGTCAGATAATGATTCACCCCGATCAGATCGGGAGGAAGCGCGTTATCGGTGAACCACTCAAGCTCGCCGATATCCACGCCAAGCCATCGGAAATATTCCGTCATCGGATGACCCGCCGTCACCAGGCCGCAGAGAAGATCGTTGGTAAGCCAGCGGCGCTGGTTCTCGAACTCCGCCTGATACGCCAGCGTGGGGGTGCTGTGGGTTTTGCCGAGATCCTCGGTCTGCACCAGCAGTGCATCAGGGTTGATCTTCCGTATCGCCCGCATTGCCAGGATGGTGCCGCGGCATTGCAGGAGCATCGCCCGCGCAAAGGCGAGCGGACTGCTTTGATGCGGATACCAGTGGCCGTAGAGCGTGCTGAATCGCGCGGTTGTGAGCGGCTCGTTGATTGGAGTGTAGCGTTCCACCCATGGATAACGTTCCGCCACCATCCCCGCGTAGCGGGCCAGCTTCTCCGGGAATTCCGGATCGATAAGGCTTGTGTAGCGCGGGCCGCTTCCATGATGCACCAGCCCGACGACGGGGCGTATTCCCAGCTCGCGCAGCCTGCCGAGCCGCTCATCGCTCCACGACCATTGCGGCGTATCAAGGCTTTCCGGCGCCACATGTTCCCACAACACCGGATAGCGGAATGTACGCATGCCAAGCCCGGCAAGCAGATCAAGATCGCCCGGACGGCGCATATGGCCGTTCCGTCCGAGCTGATCCAGATAGTTCTCACCGATACGGTTTACAGTGCATTCCATCCCCCCCCAGAGCTCAAGAGGTGGCAGCATGGGATACTCCGTTATGATGACCGTTCTTCGCCGCGCCGTTGGAACCGGCGGTGGAGACGGCACCATTGCCATCGGTAAGGGCGTGCCCGTTGCCGTTTGGCGAGGCGATCGCGCCGAAACGCTGGAGCCCGCTGATCTTGGCGTATGTGGTCAGCGCCTGCGCCACCACCTGATCCATGTTGTAGTATTTGTAGGTCGCCAGACGACCCACGAAATGGACGCCCGGCGTTGCCTCCGCCAGCGCGCGATATTTCTTGTAAAGCTCGGCGTTCTCGGCGCGCGGCACCGGATAGTACGGATCTCCCTCCGCCTGCGGGAATTCATAGACCACGCTCGTCTTCTGATGCTCCTGGCCGGTGAGATACTTGAACTCCGTGATGCGCGTGTAGGCGTGCTCGTTCGGATAGTTGATCGTGCCGGTTGGCTGATGAACGTTGGCATCGTGCGTCTCGAACTTGAACTCCAGCGACCGGTAGGGGAGCTTCCCGTAGCGGTCATCGAAGAAGGAATCGATAGGCCCGGTGTAGATCATCTCCTTATAAGCGATCTCCCCCTTCAGCTCGCGATAATCGCAGTTGAGCATCACCTTGATATTGGGATGGTCCAGCATATTCTCGAACATCCGGGTGTAGCCGTTGAGCGGCATCGCCTGATAGACATCGGTGAAATAGCGGTCATCGCGGTTGGTGCGGGTGGGGACGCGCGCCGTTACCGACGCATCAAGCTCCGAGGGATCAAGCCCCCACTGCTTTCTGGTGTAGCCACGGAAGAACTTCTCGTACAGCTCCCGGCCCACCTTGCTCACCACCACATCCTCCGATGTGCGGATCTTCTCCGGGTTCTCTGCCACCGATGCGAAGAAGTCCTCAAGCTGGAACGATGTCAGGTTCAGGCCATAGAGCTTGTTGACGGTATCCAGGTTGATCGGCATCGGGACAAGCTGTCCGTCCACGCTTGCCAGGACGCGATGTTCGTATGCGCGCCACTTGGTGAACTGCGAGAGGTAATCGAACACCTCCCGGGAATTCGTGTGAAAGATATGCGGGCCGTATTTGTGCACCAGCACGCCGGCGTCATCGTAATGATCGTATGCGTTCCCGCCGATATGCGGTCGCTTATCCACGATCAGCACCTTCTTTCCCGAAACCCGCGCAAGCCGCTCGGCAAGGACGCTTCCGGCAAACCCCGCTCCCACAATGAGATAATCGAACATTGTTGTCGTCTCCCCGCCTTAATGAGTTTGTGAAGGAATGCCGTTGGCCGCCGTCTGGGCGCGTTGCGAAAGAATCGACATCTGCTGGATTCCGTTATCGGCCGTTGCCGAGCGGTTGGTTTTGACGGCGAACTTGATCAGCCTGTTCATCCGTTCCCATGTGTTATCCCAGGAATCATCCTTCAGGAACGTATCGATGCGGCGGAGCCATTCAACGCCTTTCCCGTTTTCCATCGCCGTCTCGGCGGCGGTTATAAACTCCTCCGGCGTATCGGCGATCTCCACCATGCCCATTGTTGCGTAGGGGTTGATCACGTCGCGGATGGAGGTTGAGACCACCGGTTTGCCGGCG
Organism: Kapaibacterium sp. (SeqCode); assembly: GCA_039917235.1. Taxonomy (GTDB): domain Bacteria; phylum Bacteroidota; class Ignavibacteria; order OLB7; family OLB7; genus JAFDZV01. The sequence continues at coordinate 10,209 of JBDSJW010000064.1, forward strand.
GCCAGATATTCCGGCGTCTTGGTTGGGCTGATATATCGCGTGGATTCGTTGCGGGCGAACGGAAGCATCGCCAGATCCCAGCCGGCCAGATAGCCGGGGAGCTCGTTATAATGCCTGCCGCCGATAAAGTGGATATTCTCGCGTTGCGGCAGTGTGGCGGGATCGATCTTCACCACAGGTCCTATCATCACCAGATGCCAGTCCGGTCGCGCGTCGGCGATGCCGGCCAGGAGCTCGATATCCATCCGCTCATCGATCACGCCAAAGAAGCCGACGCGGGGATGGGGGATGTCCGCCTGATCGGCCGGATCATCCTGCCACTGCCTGGCCTGCGCGAAATGCCCCATGTCGATGCTGCTGGGGAAGGCATGGACGCTTTTGTGCTGATCTTTCTTCGCCTCGTAAAGGCTGTGCCCTCCGGTAAAGACCAGATCGGCGCGCTGAAACAGTTCCTGCTCGCGGTTGCGGAGTGCGGGGGGAGCGCCGTGGAACGCCGAAAGCTCATCCATGCAATCGTAGATGGTGGCGGCCGGCTTCAGATGGCGCGTAAACCCGAGCGCCATCGGCGTATAGTACCAGGCCACGTAATCGCGGATTCCGTACTGCTCCATCACAAAATCCAGCAATCCCTGCTGCGCCGTTTCGATCTGCTCATGCCCCATGCCGTGCGGCAGATGCGGCACCACGATCCAGACGCCGCAATCGCGACGGGATACATCGACGCTCACCGGGCCATCGCCGAAGATCGGTTCTTCCACGAAAAACACGCGGCGCTTCTGCGCGCAGCGGGTCAGCAGATGCTGCGGGCGCTGGTAGACAAAATCCCAGCGGAGATGGGAGAGACAGATCAGATCGGGGGCATCGATATCATAAGTGCCGCCGGCGTTCCCGGCGTTGCGATGTGTCTCTATGGTATTCATTGCTTTTCCTTTAGAAAATCCTTTGATGTGTCCGCTCATTCAGCCCTTCCGGCTGCCAGATTACATGCTATCCACGGTGTTTTGCACCGTGAACCATCCGCCGTTGAAACCGGTGTTCTGGTCTTTGCTGGAATCGGCAGCCATGCGGTGGAGCAGGGAGGCTATGGACTCTCTTCAATCGCTGACGGTGCGGATAACCGATCCATCGGGTGAAAAGTCGCTACAGGGATGTACGAGCCTTCCCCTTTCCATTCAATTCATGTTGCATAATGAGGCTGGAGAGCCGTGCCCTATGCTGGTCAACTTCAATGCCACAGTTCGATTATCCCTGTTATAACTGCCTGATGCGGACGAGTCCGATGGTAACAGTGCGAAATGCGATTCATGGCTGGCCGCGCGGATTGCAGAGTGGGCCGCGCGGTCAGGCAATGCCGGTGCGGGGAACCGAAGTCATCGGGAATGATATCGCCAACCTTCCACAATCTCTTTCTTCGCGCGGTGGTCTCCCGCAATGGAGGATTGGGCCTGATAAAAAGCGGCGCCACCGCATCAGGGATGCAATGGCGCCGCGTGGCGTTATACCGCTATCTGGGGGATATGGGGGCCGGTTGGGAGCTAACGATACCTGGTGAGGTCTTACAGGCGCTCCGTATCTCCAGCCGGGGTCGCGGTTATATTGCCGATTTCATTCATGCCGCCATTCTCCGTTCCCATCGTGGTGATGGTTGGCTCGGTGCTGACGGCATCCTCTTTCTTGTTGCGTCGATTCGGGCTGTTTCGGCTGGCTTCGCCCCCCAGCCGTCCGATGCGCGCCATATGCTCGCGATTGCGGCTGATCGCCTCACCTCCCTTCCTTCCCGCGCTCCGTGCCTCCTCGGGAGTAAACTCATGCGCCGTTCCCTGCTGGTGAGCCGCGCGGCCCCCCTTGCTGGCGATCTCCCGCTGCTTCTTCTCGTCCATCGACGCGAATCCGCGATTGCTTCTATCGGCCATATTCTTTGCCTCTGTTCTACTGTAGGTTAATGGGTTCTCATTCTCAGTTGGCGTCTGTCATCCGCCCCATCCGCAAGCCGGAGATTCAGGGAATCGCCAGCCGGTGTTTGTCTGAACTGTTCAATGAGCATGCCTGCAATGACAGCCCCCGGAAAACCGGCTTTTCCGATGAACCCTTGGCAATTGAAGCCGTTTTTACGCTCTAATCGACGTTTTGATTGGAAGTGAGAGGGACAGTTCACAGCGGAGCTCGCTCGCGGGATTTCTTTTATGTGTTCTGAAGTTTCATTTCGTTGGGTCCGGTGGAGTATGCCTGTGTGGATAACTTTTGCTGAAGAATTGTTGTTGAAGGTCTCGGGAAGTCACCGGAGGGAGTGAACCTGTTCCACCGACGTGCCGGATGGCGTATGCCGGAGTTGAGATGCGGACCGTGGCTGGGGCGGGCATTACCGGTGGGATCGGCCGCCGCGCCCCTGAAATGCACGTCATGGATCTAAAGCATCACTTCAAATGATCGATGCCTGCCGGCCGGAGGAGAGTCGTGGCAAGCGCGGAACGGCGGGCCTGCGTCGTGGAATCGATCAGCAGCTTCATTCGCGTCCATGTGTTCTCCCAGGCGATGCTGGCCAGGAAACGATCCACCTTCTCAAACCAGCATTCCGCATCGATCGCCTCATCCATCCCCGATTCGGCGGCGGCGATGATAAATTCCGCCAGCGTATCGGCATTCGCTATCAACCCCGATTCGCCGTAGGGATGGACCGCATCGCGGAAGGATGTGGCAACAACCGGAACACCGGCGGCAAGGCACTCCGGGATGTTGGTCGGGCTGATATGAACTGTTTCTCCAACCTTGAGCGGCAGCATCGCCACATCCCAGCCGGAGAGATAGGCGGGGATATCGTGATACGGCCTGGCGCCCAGATAGTGGATATTGGAGCGGCAGGGGAGCGCCGTTGCGGAGTCCATCGCCCCGATCGGCCCCACCAGCACCAGGTTCCAGTCCGGTCGCGCATCGGCGATGCTGTCGATCAGCGCGAAATCGAGCCGGTTATCGATCACGCCAAAGAAGCCGAGACGGGGATGGGGGATGTGAAGCTGATCCAGCGGATCATCCTGATAGTTCCGCCCCTCGGCGAAGTGCCTCCGGTCGATGTCGTTCGGAAAGGCGAAGACATTGGAACGCTCATTTCGTTTCTGCTCGTACGTGGCGTTATCCACGGTGAAGATCAGATCAGCGCGGGCCGAGAGCTCCGCCTCGTCCTCATGAGCCGGCGTTCCGCGTTCCGGGCCATCGCAATCGTACATGCCATCGCAATCGTAAATGATGGAGATCGGCTCCAGATGCCGCGTAAAGGCGAGCGCGCCGGCCGAGCAGTACCAGAGGATATATTCGCTGATGTTTCGATCGCGAATCAGATCGGAGAGGAGATCGGAACAATGGGCAAGGCGTTCGTGGTTGTCCAGATCGGCGGGGAGATGGGGGACCACCACCCAGACGCCATGCTCACGGCGGTTGATCTCCAGCCGGCCGTAATCGTCGGCATCCAGCACCGGCTCCTCCACGAAGAAAACCCTGTGATCCGCCGCGCATCGGCTCAGAAGGTGATGGGGTCGCTGAAAAACGAAATCCCACCGGAGCTTCGAAAAGCAGATGATATCCGGCTCGCCGGTGATGCCTGCGTTGTTTCCCGACGTGGCATCCGATTCCTGAGCCCGCGGGATTGACCATGCGCGCGTAAACGCCGTGATGGTGGTAGCCGAGGTCGCGTTCCGTCCGATTTCGTTAACTATTCCGGTCTGACTGCCTGTATTCTT
>JBDSJW010000065.1:0-9280 GCA_039917235.1 Kapaibacterium sp. (SeqCode)
CGCGTCCGATTCAACCATTTCCAGTAACTTCCCCGACTGAGAGTTTGATACGTCAGCCTCAGCAAATATCTTACCGATATTCCCGAGACCCCGCAGGTCTCCCGTCGATAACCAATCCGGTCCTCAATGCGATTTCTCATACGCGCGCGCGCGATTCCCGTCCTTATCTGTCTGCTTTTTGCAACGGCGACCGGACATGGACAGATCGCTCATTACACGGTTCTCTTCCCCTCGCAGATCACCGCCGGCACCTACGCCGGCGATATCGATATCTTCGGCTCCGGCTTCGGCGGCGACGGCACGGTGGATGGCGATGTGGCACAGCCGCGCGCGATTTCCTCCCAGAGCTACGCGGAGATCGATCCGGTCGCGGTCGCCGATCATTTCGGCGGATATTTTCTGGCCTACACGGTTGAGCATAGCGACTCCGCCCACAAGGGGGATCGCGATATTCTGATGCGCCATATTGATCGTAGCGGCGCGGATACCTGGGGGGAGAGCACAAACCGGATCGTGGTGATCGCGCAGACGAAGTTCATCGAGGAAAATCCGCGCATCCAGCCGCTGGATGACGGGACGATGATGGTCTTCTATCAGGTTCGCTACGGCGCGGCCGCCTCCGCCGATGTCGATATCGCCGCCGTCCGCGTCTCGGCCGACGGGCAGATGCAGTGGCAGAACGGAATCTGGGTGGCGAATTCCAAGCGACAGGAATATCTCCGAAGCACCGTGGGCGACGGACGCGGCGGCGTGATAGCAATCATCGAAACGGTTGCCCGGCACGACAGCACCATCACCGGCAGCGATATCCTGGCGCAGCATATCGACGGAAGCGGAACCGCCGGATGGAAGGATGCCAAGGAGCCGGTGAAAATCGCCGGCAGCAGCCATCTTGAACGGAATCCGGCGGCCGTAAGCGACGGCAACGGCGGCGTCTATGTGGCGTACGAAGTTGAGTACACCAGCGGCACGCGCGCCGGTGATGTCGATATCCTTGCCCAGCATCTCTCCTCGGTCGGCACGCGCGAATGGGTTAACGAGGCGCAGCCACCGATCGTCAGCTCCAACCCGAAGGCAAAAGAGGAAAAGCCGACGATCGTCGCCGATTCAACCGGCATCACCGTTGCGTTCGAAATCTCCTTTCAACGGGAGAAACCGAAAGGGCTGGCGCGGATCATCGGGTTGCAGCATCTGGATACGGCGGCACAGGCGCGGTGGAATTCCGGAAAGAAATCGATTCTTGTGAATCTGAAGCGGGAATATCTGGAAAGCCCGCAGCTTATCCCCGATCACCTGGGCGGCAACTATCTGATCTTCGAGGCGCTGGATACCGTCACCAACAACCGCAATATCTACGGCCAGCGGATCGACGGAGTGGGCGAGCAGATCTGGGGAAACGCCGATCAGCCGCAGCCGATCTTCAACTCATCTGACAACGAGCACAACCCGCGCGCAATCGTCGACAGCGTGGACGGCAGCATCGTGATCATCGCGCAGCGAACATCGACCGTGGATTCCACGCGCGGCTACAGCGATATCATCGCCCACCGTTTTTCGCAGGATGGAGTTTCCCCGTGGGAAAAACTGCTGACGCCGATCGTGGTGGCGCACGGCGCATTTATGATGGGAAAGCCGGTGATGATCAGAACTGAGTGATGCGTTGTTGAGATTTTGATTTCGACTTCGTTTATAATTGCGATTGCGTTTACGATTTTGATTTCGTTGGACGTTGGGGCAGGTTTCAAACCTGCCCCGACACATTTGCTGCATTCCGATTTTTTACATTTGCTGCATTCCGATTTTTTTTCCGCCACCACGCATTTGCTCCCCGCCACAATCCACTGCTCCACTTTCCCCAAACGAAATGTGCAGAATCCGCCCCTCGTTTCATCTTAACCAATGTCCCGCACTGGAGGTTTTGCCTCCGCATGGTTGAAGAACGTCAGAGAAGCGGCCATCATCCAACTCTCATCAGGTCGCGCGTCTGAAGTGTCTCGCCACATCAATCTTCATTACTTCTGGAGTTTCTGTATGCAACTTCTACGCTTTTCGAGCGCCGGACGCGGTGCGTCTACTTCGCGAGCGCGCGCAACGGATCTGATCCGCGCGTTCGGGCTGTCGGCGGTTCTGGCGCTGGTGGTTCCGGCATTTGCCTCGGCCACCACATCCTTTACCGATATCGCGGCCGGCGCCACCGGCGTCCATCATGGCTCCTCAATCTGGGGAGATTACGATGCCGACGGCGATCTGGACCTGCTGCTGACGGGAGAAAAAGTATTACCGCTGGCTGGTTACGCCGATATCTATCAGAATAACCCGCTGGGAACGTTTACGGCAATCAGCGCCGGGCTGGGAACAATCACCGGCAGCAACAGTTGCAGCCGCTCCGCGTGGGGCGATTTCAACAACGACGGGCTGATCGATCTTATCGTCACCGGCCAGTCGGGAACCACCTTCTCCTCCTCCACCACGCTCTACCGGAATACCGGCAGCGGATTTGTGGTTGAGACAGTTACGGCGACCGCGCTTCAGAATGTCTCGCTCGGCTCCGCGTCGTGGGGGGATTATGATAACGATGGCGATCTCGATCTGTTCATTACCGGCTACATCGGCGGCGTCGGATCGGCAACGATCTACCGCAACGATGGCGACAACGGCACCGGCGGATGGAATTTCACCGATATCGATCCGTTTGCCAGCTATCCAACGCACCGGCTCTATCGCTCCGATGGCGCATGGGGCGATTACGATAACGATGGCGATCTCGATCTTGTCGTCGAGGGAGTCAATCAGCTTGGCGCAAGCACCACCACGCTCTATCGCAACGATGGCGGCGTCTTCGTTCAGTCCTCCTTCACCGGGTTTACGAACGTGGCAGAGGGGAGCGTCTCATGGGGAGATCTTAACGGGGATGGCTGGCTTGATCTTGTGCTCACCGGAACTCCGTCGTACGGCGGCCCGCTTTCGGTGTGCAATGTCTATACGAACAATCACAACGGCACATTCTCCCTCTCGCAGTCGCTCACGGGGCTTTGCAACAGCTCCACCACGCTCGGCGATTACAACAACGACGGAAAGCTCGATCTTGTGGCAACCGGCATCACCTGGTACTCGGGAACGCCGAGCACGTTTGCATATTTCGGCACCGGCTCCGGAACGTTTACATCGGATGCATCATCCGGCCTGACCGGATTGTACGAGGGACAGGCTTCCTTCGGCGATTATGATAACGACGGCAGGCTTGATCTTGTTCTTACCGGCCGTGATGTCCCGAGCAGCACCGCGTACACGAAAATCTATCACAACACCACCGGTGTCAGCGCCAACACGCTCCCCTCCACCCCGGCCGGACTCACGGTGACCAACGCCACCTGGAACTCCGTCACCGTGCAGTGGAGCCTTTCCACCGACGCGCAGTCGCCGACGGCGACGCTGACATATAATCTGAGGGTCGATGATCAGACCGCCAGCACGACGATGATGGTTCCAATGTCCAACGCGACAACCGGCTATCGTCAGGTTCCCGCGCTCGGCAACACGAATCACGATGCAAGCTGGACCATTCAGGGGCTTACCCCCGGACATACGTACGGGTTCTCCGTGCAGTCGATTGATCAGGCGTGGGCCGCGTCGGCGCTCAGCCCGGTTGTCACCGCCACCACTCCCAGCCTCAGCACGCGCCCTGACGTGATGATCGGCGATTGCAGCCCGGCCAGCGGCTACACTCCCGGCGATCTCGGCGTGGAGCCGAACGCCGGATGCGGCACCGTCTACTACAACAGCCCGAACATCTGGCTCAGAACCAGCCCGGACGGAACGCTCCCCGGCCACGACGTTTCGCAGAACCCGGTCGCCGGCGGAACCAACTATGTCTATGCGCGGGTGAAGAACATCAGCTCGTCGATCATGACGCACGGCAAGGTCTACTTCTACTTCGCGAAGGCGGGAACAGCCTTCACCTGGCCGCTCCACTGGACCGGATATTACACCGGCCCAACGCTCGAAGGCGATCTGATTGCGGTTCCCGGAGTTACCGCGGAAGTCAATTATCTCAGCGGCGGCGCCGAGACGATCGTCTATGTGGCATGGCCGAACACGCCCGGCTTCTCCCACTTCTGCATCCTTGCGCGCTTTGTTGCCGCAAGCGATCCGATGACATACCTTGAGGGGAGCAGCACGATCACAAATACGCAGAACAACAACAACATCGCCTGGAGAAATATCACCGTCTCCAGCGGCGGCAGCGGAACATCGCATCACGGCAATGTCAACCTGAATAACATCAGCGCTGAAGCAGCCCATATCGATCTCCATGTCAACGTTCCCGATGGCGAAATCGCCGATCCGGTGCTGAATCATGTGAAGATCAAGCTCCATCTGGGACAGGATCTCTTCAACAGATGGCAGCAGGAAGGAATGCGCGGCCAGGGCTTCGAAATCGCCCAGAACGATGATGGCTCGCCGAACGACGCGGTCTGGATCAACCAGTCGGGCGCCACGCTGGAGAATATCCCGATGGATGCCAACCAGCAGGTTGAAGCAGATCTGGAAACCGTATTCCCGAAGGATGCGGATCAGGCGGTGGCAGGCAATGTCTATCATCTCGACCTGGCCCAGTACACTACCGGTGATGATACTCCGCAGGGGGGCGAATATTACGAGATCGATATGCCGACCAACGGCCCCGCCGGAAAGATGGTCTTCGGAAGCAGCATCCTGGCGGCAAAGCTGGAGCTGAGCGCGCATCCAAACCCGACCAGCGGCGTTACGACGATCAACTACACGCTCCCCGAGGATTCGCGCGTGACCGTCAATCTCTATGATGCAACCGGAAGGATGATCCGCAGCCTCGTGCCGGCGATCGACCAGCAGGCCGGACATCATGAAGTGATGTGGGACGGCACGGCCATCGACGGCCGCGATCTTGCAAGCGGCATCTACTTCTATCGCGTCCGTACTTCCAGCGGCGTCGCCGAGGGGAAGATCACGATCACACGGTAACGGTTGTTAAATATCATCCGAGCCATTCGGATAATCTGATAACGAAAAAAGGGACGTTCAATCGAGAACGTCCCTTTTCTTTTCCATTTATATATATCCGATTCCGCAAATCCAGCCGGTCGCCGGATACATCACGGAATCAGCGTCTGCTGATCGCCGCCGCGACGGTCCAGCCCCAGATGCCGATACGCAAGCTGCGTTGCCTCGCGACCCCGCGGCGTCCGCTGGAGAAATCCCTCCTGAATCAGATACGGCTCGTACACTTCCTCCACCGTCCCCGCCTCTTCGCCGGCCGCAATCGCCAGCGTGTTTAGGCCGACCGGGCCGCCGTTGAATTTTTCAATCAGCGCGGTCAGGATGCGTTTGTCCATATCGTCAAGACCGTTTTCATCCACCTCCAGCGCTGTAAGCGCAAACATCGCGATCTCCTTTGTGATCGTCCCATCCCCCTTCACATCCGCGAAATCACGGGTGCGGCGGAGCAGACGGTTTGCGATGCGCGGAGTCCCACGCGAACGGCGGGCGATCTCCAGCGCGCCATCATCCTCGATCGGAATGTTGAGGATATCGGCGGAGCGGAGAACGACGGTGAAAAGATCCTTGACGCTGTAGTAATCGAGTCGGCTGATGACGCCGAAACGGCTTCGCAACGGCGCGGTGAGCAATCCCTGGCGCGTGGTTGCGCCAACCAGCGTGAACTTCGGAAGCGAAAGAGGAACAGATCGCGCGCTTGGGCCGGAATCGATCATGATATCGATTCTGAAATCCTCCATCGCGGAATAGAGATATTCCTCCACAACGGGGCTGAGACGATGAATCTCATCGATAAAAAGAATATCCCCCTCGTTCAAACTGGTAAGCAGCCCCGCAAGATCCCCCGGTTTTTCCAGCACCGGCCCGGATGTGGTTTTCACCGATGAATTCATCTCCCGGCCGATGATAAAACTGAGCGTGGTTTTTCCCAGACCGGGAGGCCCGTTCAACAACACGTGATCCAGCGGCTCGCCACGCATCCGCGCCGCCTGAATAAAGATCATCAGGTTTTCCACAACCTTCGGCTGCCCAACGAAATCGGCGAACAATGCCGGACGCAACGCGGCATCAACTTCCCCCTCGGTTGTTCCAACGGTTCCCGGAGATGTGGTCCCACGCTCGCCCGGATTTTTTCCTTTCATGAAGATCTATGGTTTATCGATGGATATTATTTCACTAAATCGCCAGCGTGAATATCCGTTGCGGCAGTCGGCGTTTTCGGATTTACCGCGAAGACACAGACTGTTCAACAACGATCAGATGCAAGGCGGCCGAACCTGAGCGAATGAGGGGTCCTTCTGGACGCCGCAGATGACGTTGTTCAACATTCTATCAGACCGTCACCACGCATCGCATCATAAAGATATCGATTGAAATCAGCGCTTTCGTGCGTTTTTATGACGATCCAGTCCACAAGTTCGCGTGATCCGGCGAGCTTCGCGGGAAATCCCTTGGAGATCCACATCTGCGTGTAAAGCAGCAGATCCAGCGCCGGATGATCCTTTGCGTAGCCGACCGGCCCACGTTTCAGTTTTGCCCCCTGCAACGGCCCGAAATCCTTTTCCGCCTTCGCCAGAATTTTTCTCAGCGCCGCCGGATCGCGATCAATAGCCGCACGCAATCGCGCAAGCGATACCGATTCCATAAAGTACGCGCCGCCGCCGTAGAAACAGGCGGCCGGATCGATATGAATGTAATTGCCGATCCCCTCCTTCCCCTCTGATGCAAACGGAACCGCCGCGCCGATATTCGTCTTGAACGGCGTCTTGTCCTTGCTGAATCGCGTGTCGCGATAAATTCTGAACATGCTCCGCTTTGGATCGGGGGAAAATGGAAGTCCCTCTTCGCGAAATCGCGAGCCAAGTTCGGCCAGCAGCGTCCGCATCGGCTCCACGAGATGCGCCTGGTAGATTTCCTTTTTCTCCGGCGTAAACCACTCGCGGCTGTTGTTGGCTTTCAATTCCTTCAGAAACGTAAACGCCTTTTTATCGAATCCGGGAAACGGTGGAAAATCGAGATCCATTCCCTCATCGAGAGGAGATCGCGATGGAACTCTGCTGATTGAACGCGCCATTGTTGATCAAGTATGTTTCGGTATTAGAGATTTCCTTTATTCGTCGCTTTGAGAAATTTTCTCCAGCGTATCTCATTCTCATTATCCGTTCCGCAAAGATACCGATACGATAACCCCAGCCCGAACAGGAAAAGTCCCAGCCCGGCAACCGCGGGGAGAAGATGCCGAAAATCGAGATAGCCGACCACGCCATGAACACCGATTGCCGCCGCGTACGCGGAGATCCCGCCGACGGCAAACATCCACCAGAGCCAGCGCGATCCGTTGCGGAATCCCCACAATGCGGGGAGCAGAAAGGCCAGACCGCTTGAGAGAAGCATGCCGCCAAGCGTTGCGCGATCGTGAGCCACCAGCGCACCCAGATGCGGGTTGCCGCCGCAGAGCGCCTCCGCCGTCGTATTCATAAACGCCAGATCCTCCGGCACGAAAACGCTTGTCACGCCGATCGTGGAGATAAACAACCCGGCGATAATCAACCCCGATGCGTGAATAATCAAAAGAAGCTCTCCCCAGTGCGCCGCGCGCATCGCGGAATTCTCCCGGAGATATGGCGCAATCGCGGGACGATATTCTCCAAGTTTGGAATGAACTCCCAGCAGCAGCAGTTGCAGCATGCAGACGGTGACAAACGCATGAAACGTATCGAGATATCCAAATCCGAGAAACAGAAAAAAGCTCCCGAACCCAACAAACGCCGAGACGAAAACCGATTTCTGCGCCCAGTGCAGCCCGCGACGGATTCCGTTGAGCGAAAGCATCAGATAGAGCGCGCCGATCGCCAGCATCGTTCCCGCCAGCGTCACACGATCGTGCGACATAAACGGGAGCAGCCGCGCGTTAATTGCACCGAGTTGATCGCGCGTCAGCCCAACAAATGCCTCGTCATACGGAAGCACAACTTTTGTTGCCGCGAATATCAGCGCCAGAATGCTTCCAAACATCATCGCCGCGCCGAGAAGCGCGGTCCAGAACCAGGTCATCTCCGGCGTTCGTTCCGGTTGCGCGGTTTGCGATTGATCTTTATCACCCTGAATTGTCACGAAGAGAATTGCGTCGTTCGTCCATTTCGGAAGGCCGGGGCCGGTGTAGACAAGCCCGCTGTCGATCTGGAGAAGATCAGCACCGGCATCGAGCATCTCCAGCGCATCCTCCGGCTGATGAATTCCGCCGGAACCGATAATCGGCAGATCGTTCCATCGCGCGCGAAGTTCGCGAACGGTGCGGAGCGCGGGCTGGCGAGCGGGAGCGCCGGTGATCAGAGAATCCGTTTCAGCGGAAACGGCGCCATCCACAAGCAAACCATTGATTCCAGCGACGACAGCGATTTCAATTAACGGAAAATATTCAGCGATGGAATCGGCGGGCACGCAGAGAAGCACATGACGCGGCGGAGAAAAATTTCCCGCGACGTTAAGAATATCACGGAGATGATCTCTCCACTCCTCTTCCGTCCACCGATCGCGGAGTGCGCGACGGAGCGTTGCGAGCGAAAGAATCTGAGCATGCGAAGCAAGCGATTCAATAACGCGACAACACGATTCGGTGGCAATCCGGGAATATTCTCCGGCGGCAGAATCGAGGCGAACGATAATCGGAACGCCGAGTCGCGATGCCTCAACGATGCGCGGCAAAAACTCAGCAAGCCCCGGGCTGTTGAAACCATCGGGATAGGAAATCGCCTGCTGAGCCGGGAGACGGAGAATCGGGCGATTGCGCGATGGTTCAGTGTTCACCGGGCCAACTTCCAGAAATCCAAAACCGAATCGCGCCAGCGCCGGAAGCGCAATTGCATCGCCGTCAAGTCCGGGACCAAGGCCGACCGCTGTTGGAAATTCGATACCGAGAACCGTCCGTTTCAATCGCGGATCGGCGCGCATATGGCCGAGAAGATCGATAATGCCGGGGCCGAGCGGCAGACGCGAAAGCGTTCCAACAATCCGAAGCGCGAAATTACGAGAAGCCTCCGCCGGTAGACGAAACAGCAACGGCCGCGACACCGTTCGATAAAACCAGTCTGGCATCTGTTGATCTCCGATAACGTCATGCCGTAAGGGCAATTCATGAATTGCCCCGAGCCTCAAACGATTTCATCAGAACCGAGCGCGCTGGAAACTTTTCCGCGATAGCCGAAGATCGATTGAAGAACGCCGACAAGTTTCTGCGATCCCTGAC
>JBDSJW010000066.1:0-4801 GCA_039917235.1 Kapaibacterium sp. (SeqCode)
ACGGCATCAATGAACGATCACCATCGATTTTGTCACAACGGTGCCGCCGGTGGCGATCCTGACAAAGTATGCGCCGCTGGGGAGCGCGGATACATCGAACCTGGCGACATGCTCCCCCGGCTCCATCACGCGATCGATCATCATCTCAACTTCCTTTCCGCGGCTGTTTACCACGCTGAGTTGAACATGTTCCCGCTCCGGTAGAGCGAACTGCACGGTTGATGCGGCACGCGCCGGGTTAGGGAGGATCTCCATCGAGATATTCCGCATGGCGATCGGCGCCGGGTTTGCGGCTATCCCCGCGATTCCTTCTCCCGGAGGAACGTTGCCGTCCAGCAGCGCCAGCATTGCATCGCCGGTCACAATCCACCCGATGTTCCTGTTATCGATATCCACCGCCGTCACGTTATTATCCGGCAGCCCGGAATTGCCGACCGTATAGTGCCACCACGCGGCGCCATGATATCGCGCCAGCCCATGATAGCTCCCGATCCACGGATCGTTGCCGGCATCGAAGTGTGATGTCCCACGGGCCTGTTCCGATGAATCACCGGCGTAGGAGTTGATCGGCTTGTTCCCCTCGAATTCCAGAAAACGATCGCCATCGGTCGCCGCCACGCGGACCCAGAGATGATTCCGCCGATCGACCGAAACGGGGAATGTTCCCGTGTGATCGGTGCCGTGCGCCCCAAGTCCGAGCTGGTCCGCGGGGATCTCCATCCATGATATTCCATCGAACTTCAGCAGCCCCCCCGTGGTTCTCCCGATCCAGATGTTTCCCTGACGATCGACGATATGGGTATAGGGATCGGGGGGGAATTTGGAGTTGTTGGGGTTGAAATAGTGCCACCGCGCGCCGTCGAAATGGAGGAGGGCGCCGGGGCCCATCACCCAGAGATGGCCGTTCGGTCCCGCCTGGACACGCCCCACGTCGAACGTCAGGCCGATGGCCATCAGCATCTGCTTTGTCAGGCCGGTCGTGGTATCGGTGCCATCGAACACGGTCCAGTTGCCATTGTGGCTCCGCACGATCGATGTATGATCGCCGCTGATCGCCCCCCAGAGATCGCCGCTGCTGTCGATCGCCATGCCGCAGAGGTGCCCGGTCGCCGGCCAGTCGTGGGTGGTCCATGCCGATCCATCGAAGCTGATGACCGATGTTCCCGTTCCGAACCATCCCATGCTCCTGTCCCTGTCCAGCACAAACCTGAAGAACGAAGGGAGAGGGGAGTTGGAGGGACCGTAGACCTTCCAGGGAGAAGCCGCCACCGGTGGCGCGCCGGCGGGGGGAATTCGTGGCTGCGCGGCGACGCTGAATGTTCCGGCGAACATCAGGAGAATCGGGAGAAATGCTCTCATGTTCATGGAGGGTTGTCCGTGTGCGATCCGTGATCCGAACGGCCGGGAACTCCGAACTGTTCGGAGCGACCCGGAGATGCCCGGGCCATCGGGCGTTATTTTTTCGGTGGCAGGATCATCGTCCTGACGCCGATATGCGTGCTGTCGTCACCCCGTCGCGTCGGCGTTGCGACAGTATGCGCGCCCGTGCGTTCGATCCCGCCACGGTCAGCCTCCTGACGCGCCGCGGTCTCCTGGCGGGCGGTTTTTCCTAGAGTACGCAGGGGATGTTCGTTGTTTAATATCGCTGATTCCCCTGAAACGTCATGGGTCGATATCGTTCCCTCCGGCGTGCTGTTGTCCGGCGGCGCGGGCGTCGGCACGGCCACGGGGGCTGTTGTCATTATGGACGTCCGCGGGCGGGGGAGCGATGGCGTGGGGAGAAACGGCGTCACCAGCAGCGAGCCGAGCATCACCCCGACGGCGCAGAGCGCGGCAAGGAACGATCCTCCCGGCAGCGACCAGCCGGCATGTCCGGCGCCCGGCATGGTAGCCGCCGGTTTTGAGGCCGCGAGCATCGCGGCGACGGACGCGCCGAGCGGCGCATATTCCGATGGATCGATCTCCCTGTCCTTCATGATTGCGCCCTCGATCGTCCGGTGCGCCTTCAGGCCGATGCGAAGCTCGTTGTCGAGCGCCACCTGGATAAAGAAATCATGCTCTTCGGCCATGCTCATCTTGCCGGTCATATAGTGCCGGATCAGCTCCTCTCGTTCATTTCTTGTCATGGTTGATCCTCCAGATCGCCGGTGTGCCGGCCATGGCCGCCATTGTTCTCGTTGTTCTCCTCCATCCCGATCAGCGCTCCAATCATCCTCCCCAGTTCCACGCGTGCCCGCCAGGCGCGCGTCCGTATCGCGCCAACCGATTCATCAAACATCTCCGCGATCTCCTGAAATTTATAGCCGGCGTAGGCATGCAGTATCAGCACCTCCCGCTGCTGCTCCGGCAGTCGTGGCAGCGCTAGGGTCACGGCCTCCTCCATCTCCGACATCTCACCGTCCCGGGCTCCCGGATGTTTCCACTCGGGAAGCTCATCGTAGGAGAGATGATGTTTTGCGTTACGGATCTGGTTGATGCAGAGGTTATGCGCTGTTCTCAGCACAAGGCCAAGCGGGCTGCGCGGCGGTTCCTTCTTCTCCGATCTGAAGCGGATGGTCCGTTCCCAGACATCCTGCATGATATCATTTGCCATCTGCCGGTCGTTGTTCAGAAATTTCAGACAGTAGAGGAAGAGCCGGGGCGTGTGCCTGTTGAAAAACGCCATGAACGCCGCGTCATCCCCTTCGAGAAATCGATTGAAGAGGGCGATATCGTCGGCATCGCGCTCCTGGGGAGTTGGCCGTTCCTGCTGTTTCACGGGCGATCCCGGCGATAGGATGGAAGTGTATCGGTTCATGGGGACATCGATAGCCATAGTGTTCGTATTGGAAGTCAGGACACCCGATGTCACCGATGTATCACAGGCATGGAAAATAATTCTTCCAGGGTGATATATGCCCCCGGCAACGATGTCTATTGCCATTGCGCTCCCAATTGAGATATTTACGGCTCCGCACGACCCAGGCGCCTCCCGGCCGCGGATGACCCGCCCCGGAGACGCGCACTCGTTGATGCCGACCTTCAGCTTACCAGCTACGCCGATGAGCCGATTACTATCACAAGCCCTGATTGCGCTCTTCCTCCTGGCGACCATCGCCACGGGGGCTTTGGCGCAGCCTGACGGCAAGGATGGGGGGAGGCGGCGGATGCAGTCGGCGGGGCCGATCATGGACCTCCCCGGGACCTTTATCGATTTCGGCTCGGTGCCGCGGGGGGGAAGCGCGCTCGATTCGTTTATCGTTGCCAATGTCGGAACCGGCACGCTCCACCTTCAGGAGCCGTATCTGATCGGCGGCAATCGGAGAGATTTCCGGATCATCTCTCCGGTCGGCGATATCTCCATTCCGCCATCACGGTTTATCCGCGTGATCGTTGAATGCGCGCCGGCCGATAGCGGCTGCTTCTCCGCCGGGATCGTTCTCCGCTCCGATGGAGGCTCCGATACGGTCACCGTCACCGGCTGCGCCATTGATACGGCTTCTCCGATTATCTACGGTCTGCTCTGGTTCGGCGGCGTTCCCATCGGCCAGTGCGCCGATCGCACGATCAACCTCTATAACGGCGGGGATACGGCCGTCGTGCTTCGGTCGCTTATCGGTCTCTCGCCGGGCGATCCGTTTATCCTGCTCACGGTGATTCCGCCGGAGGGGATAACGATTCCTCCGAGAGAGTTCGTGCCGCTCAGTTTTCGTTTCTGTCCAACCACGGCCGGGCTGACGGCCACCGTGATCGATCTGGTGGCCAGCTCCAATATCTTCGAGCTATCCCTGTTCGGCACCGGCGGATTGCCGCAGATCGTGGTCGATCCCGCCGAGATCGATTTTGGCGATGTCCCGTTCGGGAGCCATCGCGACAGCTCCTTCATGATCCATAATCACACGACCTCCCCGGTCACGCTCAGCGGCCAGAGTTTCGGCCTTCCGGTCTTCTCGTCGGTTCCGCCGTTGCAACCGCGGATTGTCATCCCCGCCGGCGATAGCGCCGCCGTGCGCGTCCGCTTCACCCCCGATGCCCCGGGGAGCGATTACACCGGCATCGATACGCTTCAGGGACTTGGTCCCGCCTACGTCCTGCTGCATGGGCAAAGCCCGGCACATGTCCCGAAGTCGTGGACGATATGGCTTGATTCAAACACGGCGCATGTTGGCGGCATCGCGCGTCTGCGCCTCCGTATCCAGCCTCCGCTTGGGCCTGGCGATTCTGTTTCCGGTCTGCGAATCAGCCTCCGCTACGATTCCACCGCGCTTTTCCTGGACTCGGTCGTATCCGCTGTCTCCGGCGTCGTGGTGGAGCATCCGTCCGACGGCGTTGCCGTGCTGACGATCGGGCAGGGGCTGGTGGCGGTGAAGGGGAGCGATCTTGCCGATCTCGATTTTCTCGGGCTTGCCACGGGACATGAGATAAACAGCGTGGTGATGGAGAGTGTGGATGGGCTTCCCTCGGGCGATACCGTCAAACGGGGGAATGGCCGTGTTC
This sequence comes from Kapaibacterium sp. (SeqCode), assembly GCA_039917235.1. Lineage (GTDB taxonomy): Bacteria > Bacteroidota > Ignavibacteria > OLB7 > OLB7 > JAFDZV01. The sequence goes on from JBDSJW010000066.1 coordinate 4,477, forward strand.
TGCTGGAAGGATGCATTATCGGACATGTGCCGGGGCTTGGCCTGAAGATCGCCATCCATGCCGTCAGGCTCGATCCTGACGGCTCGGTCGCGGTCGATTATGCGGCGCCGGCCGGATCGCGCGGGGTGGTGCGCGTTGTTTCGGCGGTCGGGCTGGAACTCCTCCGTCGGTCGCTGGAGGAGGGAACCGGGGAGGAGGCTCATCTCCGGTTCTCGCTTGCCGGTCTTCCCGGTGGCCTCTACTTCGTTGCGCTTGTCGCGGCCGGCGATCAGAGCGTTGTTCCGATGCTATTATCCCGATAACAGACTGTTGAAGGAGGTCATCC
>JBDSJW010000067.1:0-20076 GCA_039917235.1 Kapaibacterium sp. (SeqCode)
CGAACGGTGAAGGCCAACGCCGCGGATGACGTTGTTCAACAGTCTGTTAACGTTCGTTGCTGCATGGGCTGCCGGCGTGTGTGCCGTCCCCGTGCCGGACATTGTTTGAATCCTTCCAGACTCGATGATAACCGGGTGGAACCACGATGCGTTCCCCTTCCGGCCGCGACCCCTACGGACCCATGTGGCAAATGTGACAGCGGCGACCCCTTATTCGGTCGCCAGCGATAGATAGCCCCACACCGTCAGCCCGGCCAGCGCCACCGCGATCGCGATCCCCAGCACCGTCATCGCGGCGCTCCGCTCGCCACGTGCCGCGCGGCGGTCCAGCAGGGGAACCGCCAGAACACCGGCCCCCAGCAGGGTCAGGAATATCACGGCAAGCGTTCCGGGGGCCACGCGGAGCAACTGGAACGCGAACATGAAGTACCATTCCGGGTGGATTCCCGTCGGCGTCGCAAGCGGTCTGGTGAGATCAACAGGCATGGAACCCGGTCCCCCTCCGTGCCACGGAACGGCAATCACAAGGGTGACGATAATGCCGAAGGCGATAAGCCAGCAGAGAAGATCGCGATAGATGAAATTGGAGTAGAAGGGGACCGACCCGGGGGATGTTCCGTCGGCGTTCTCCACCGCCGGCGCTGCCATCCCGCTCAGAAGATAGGCGATGACCACCGGAAGGACCACGAATGCCGCAAGCACCGGCGGGGCAAGCGGATCGAACGTCCCCATTGCAATGGGCCACGCAATCAGCACCGCCGCCGCAACCCCGCCAAGCGATGCCGCCAGCGCTCTCCCCCCCTTCCGCCGCGCCTCGATGGGGATGGAGAGCCCGAATATCTGGAGGAAGAGGAGATGGAGGATCACAAAGAGGATGGTCGCCATCGGAAGGGCAACGACATGCGCCGAGTACATCCGCGTCAGCGTGGCGCCGCTCACATCGGTCCCGCCGCGGAGCGCGTTGGCGGCGACCGGCCCGATTGCCGGCATCGAGGATTCCGGCAGGCTTACGCCGATGCGCGTGGCGAAATACGCAAGGGTGTTCCAGGGGAGGAGATAGCCGGTGAACGCGAAGCCGAGGACCAGCCCCAGAAGGAGGAAGCCGGTGATCCACATCAGCCCGCGGGGGCGCCGGTAGGCGCGGAGGAAGAACGCGCTGAACATATGGATCAGCAGCGCGGCTATCAGCAGATTGGCCGAGTAGATATGCACTGACCGGACCAGCGGCCCGAACTCGACATCGCGCATGATTCTCCCCTCGACGCTCACCCACGCGGCGCTTGGCCGTATCGCGCCTCCGGTAATCCCATCCTTCAGCGTCTCCACGGCTCCCTTCATCCCGGTCGGGACGATGATTTCGCCGGTACGGGCGTTCAACGGCAGCGCTATCACATCCCCCGCGACATAATGATTCTCCCCCCAGTCCAGCCCCTTCAGCACGCGCGCGGCGGCCAGGGGCGTTCCATCGGAGGTGACGGCGGGGGCGGCGCTCGGCTCGTAGTAGAGCGTCAGGAGAAGGCCGCTGGCAACCATCAGCGCAAGCAGGAAGAGGGTCAGCCCGCCGAAGTAGTACCAGAGCGAATGGCGATGTTCCGGAACCCGCTTCCGCGCCAGCCACCCGTGCAGCTCCATGAGAGGATGGTTCTCCTCCCGCGGGCCGGGGCCTTCAGGCGTGTGATGCGGCTGATTGGATTGGGATGGGATCATTCGGCGGAAGGTTTGTCGGAGACGATCACGACGCCGTTGTCCAGTGCCACGGCCATCCGCTGAAGCGGCAGGCGGGGCGGCCCCTTGAGCACCTGACCGTTTCGGTCGAACCGGCCTCCATGGCAGGGGCAGGCAAACCCGTCGTTCGCGGGATTCCAGTGGACGTTGCAGCCGGCGTGGGTGCAGCGGAGGTTCAGCGCGTAGAGCGCTCCATTCGGGTTGCGCATGACGATGGCATCGGCGCTCCCCACCTTGAGGATATGCGCGGGATTTTCTCCCAGCTCCGCCTCAGTCCCCGCCACCGCTGTAGCCGGTCCGCCTGCCGGGGGCCTGATAAATCTGCCGGCCACATAGACCACCGGCGCGGCAATGGTCGCAAGCGAGCCCCAGAGGAGAATGGTGACGGCGTTGCGGCGGGGGGCGTCCGGCGTATCGGGAGGTTCAGCGGTCATTACGTTGGGAATAGGAGGGGCAATTCACGGAAGGGTAATTCACGAATTGCCCGAATGTTCCGGGCGGGGGGGAGGGGCAATTCATGAAGTGCCCCAACGGGGGAAATCGCCGATTTTATCCCTCGAATAAATTGCATCCCGCGCCGATCCAGGTATTACTGCGGTTGAAATCGACCCCCATCATCGTTCCGCGTCCCATCCTGACCAGGCCCATCACCGGGCGCGGTTTTGGTTCGCCGGGGAGCCAGATCAGCATAAATCGTATTTCCGCCTTGGTTCCGCCAACCGGTGTCTGGATGGCGTCGGCGTATTCTATCCGTTCCTGAAGAAGATATCCATCCCGCTCCGCCATCGGAATCCTCTCAATCTCCTCCCGCGTCGGCCCCACCACAACGCCGACGCCGGCGAAGGAGTAGAGCGGCTTCAGGACGTAGTTCTGGAGATCATCCGGCAGCTCCGGTATCTCGTGGAGGAACGTCGCCTTGGGGACGGTGGGATGGTCGAGGAAGGGGAGCGTGAACTTGCTGATGCGGAAGTACCAGTTCGGGTGGCCGGCCCAGGCCACGTCGAGATCATCGTGCCAGTTGAAGGGGATTTCGATCTTCCGCCGCTGGAGTTCATCGACGATCGCGCGGTTGTAGATGCGGTTGATCGGCACAAGCGTTCCATCGAGGCGGGGGTAGTGGAGCTTGGCGCCGATTTTCCGGACGTCGCGGATATCGGCGACGGCGATTCCCAGCAGATCGGCGGTGACGTGGAAGTCCGGGACGGTCTTCTGATTCCACGGGTCCAGCTCCAGCAGGACAACGTTTTCCGGGTCCTCATCGGCCACGATAGCGCGATGAAGAATGTTGAGATATTCCGATCGCGTGTAGCCGCCGTTCACCGTCCGCAGTTCGGGGGGGAGAGCATAATGCTCCTGCATCAGCTCCGCGAAATAGAGCTGAAAGCTCATCAGCGACGGGAAGCCCTGCATCTCGATCAGCTTCGGAATAAAGGTCCCGTCCGGGCCGGGGGTCATCGCGAAATCGACGGTGAGGAATGTGGAGCGGTCGGTCTGGTTGGCGACGGTGTATTCAGGGCGCAGGGTTGCATCGGAGCGGCGGAGATAGGCGGGATCGTGCGCCTGGATGGCAAGCTCGATGGCCGCATCCTCGCACTGCCGCTGGATATACCGCGGCACGAAACAGGGGGTCTCCGCCACGCGAAAAGCGATCTCCGTCCGGCACCGGTTGTCCAGCCGCGCGAGAAAATTCCGGTAGCGCCGCTCGGTGAAGATCTCGTTGAAGTGCCGTCGTAGTTCAGGGATCATTCCAATGCCTGACGATTATGGGTAGTCGGGGCAGGTTTGAAACCTGCCCGTACCCGCCGGAATTCTGCAAGGGCGGGCAATATCGGATCTCAGCTCCGTTCGTTCCGCGTCACATCAGCCCCTGGTAATAGCCGCCATCCACCGGGATGGTGGTGCCGGTGATATAGCTGGAGCGGGAGGAGGCCAGGAACGCCACCACATCGGCGATCTCCTCGGGGCGGGCCATTCTGTTGAGGGGGATATCCTCGTTGTAGCGGGCCATGATCTCCTCGTGCGACATCTCCAGCTCCTTTGCCTCATCCATCGCCAGATCGTAGATCCGGTTGGTGAGCGTATAGCCGGGGGCCACGTTGTTGACCAGGATGCCGAACGGCGCCAGTTCGTTGGAGAGGGTTTTCGCCATGCCGACGATGGCGGAGCGGAGGGAGTTGGAGAGCATCAGATACTCGATCGGCTGTTTCACGCAGATCGATGTGATGTTGATGATCCTGCCGCACTGCATGTTCCGCATCTGCGGGACCGCGGCGCGGATCAGCCTGACCACGCTCATCAGCACCAGATCGTAGGCGGTCCGCCAGTCGGAATCCTCCAGCGAGATAAATGTCCCCCGCTTTGGCCCGCCGCAGTTGGTGACAAGGATATCGACGCCGCCGAACGCGATCCTTGTGGCATCGACCAGCATCTCGATATCATCAGGTTTGGTGATATCGGCCTGCACCCATTCGATGCGGCGACCCGTGGCGGCGGAGATCTCCTCGGCGGTTTTCACCAGGTCCTCCTTTCCACGGGCGCAGACCACAACATTGGCCCCTTCGCGCGCCAGACGGAGGGCACATGCCTTACCGATGCCATGGCTGGCCGCGGCCACGATCGCAGTCTTGTCTGTAAGCTCCAGATCCATACGTCACTAGCTGTTGGTTGAACGGGGGATAAACTGTTTCAGCAAGCCGGAAGATAAGAGATTCCGGACATCTCGCGCGTGTGCGTCGAGTCGGGGTTCGTTTCAAACGAACCCTAAAGCTTCAAACGAATCTCCTGAAGTCTTCGGGATATCGCGCGCGGCGAAATCCTTCCAGCATCATTCATGCCGGATCGCGGTCAGCGATTGCTGACGAGGTTTGCAATCAGCTTCTGTTCCGCCTCGTAGCCGGCGGCGGCATGCGCGGTGACCGGGACGCTGACATACCAGACAAATCCCTTCTCAAACGGCTCCCAGAGCATCGCGGCGGAGGAGTCGGGGGCCTCCACGTTGGCGGCGATGATGCCGCGCGCGTCGCGGCCGCCGGAGACAAGCTGCGTGACCCTTGTGCCGATGGAGTCGTAGTTGGTGCGCGTGAGAGAGTTGGGATAGTTGAGCACCGGATCGGTCTGCTTGGTGGTCGTCAGCCGGATGCCGTACTCCACATCGCGCGGGTAGACCTTATGCTTCAGCTTCGCCACCACTTTCCGCATCGTCTTGGAATCCTGATGCAGCAGCACGACAATCGTCCCGTACTGCGCGGCATGATCAAGGATCCGCATGTATTCGCGGACGGCCGCGTCATCATCCAGCGCTCCTTCATCCACCATCACAATCTGCATGGTGAAAAGATCCTCGCGCAGCGTCTGCGAGGTCAGTTGCTTATACGGAACGCCGAGCGCGCGGAGCGCCAGGGGGAGACTGGAGGGGGCGGCCGCGGCCGCTGTCAGAATGCCGACGGTGCCGCGCGGCTGTGCCATCACGTTGGATGCAAGGCCGGAGGTCGTGATAGGTCTTGTGCCGCCGCATCCCACGGCAAGCGCCATCAGCAGCACCACGGCCCCAAGTCCGTATCTTTGCGCGGAATCTGTAATGAACGTATGTCGGTGCATCGGTGTTCTTGATATCAAGCACGGAGAGATACGGCTCTTGGAGCGCGGTAGATCTTCCGTGCGTTCAATCTACGATCATTTGCCGATCTGGAGCGTGAAAGGATGAAATGGATGATGGAGTATCACACCGCCCGGATCGCGGGCCTTTATCGGGAGATTTGATGGCGCTGATTGAACTGCGCGATGTTACCAGAATGTACGGCCCCGCCTCCGCCGAGGGAGTGACCGCCCTGAACGGCGTATCGCTTATGATTGAGTCGGGAGAACAGGTGTCGCTTGTGGGTTCCTCCGGCTCCGGCAAGAGCACGTTGCTGAACCTGATCGGCGGGATCGATCTGCCGACGAGCGGAACGATCACCGTGGAAGGGCGGGATATCGGGACAATAGGAGATAAGGGGATGACGATGTTGCGGCGCGAGCTGATCGGCATCGTCTTCCAGTTCTTTAACCTGATGCCGACCCTTTCGGTGCTGGAAAACGTGACGCTTCCGGCGGAGCTGGCGGGGAAGAGCGAGTCGGAGAGCCGGGCGCGGGCGATGGAACTGCTGCGCGGTGTCGGGATGGAGGGGCGCGCGTCGCACAAGCCGAGCGAGCTATCGGGCGGCGAGATGCAGCGGACGGCGATTGCTCGTGCCCTGATCAACCGACCAAAAATCCTCCTTGCCGATGAGCCGACCGGCAACCTCGACTCCCACAACGGCACGCTGGTCCTGGATCTTCTCCGTCGCGTGACTGCCGATGAGGGGCTTACGCTGGTGATGGCAACACACGATCCGGCGATTGCCGCGCAGGCTGGAAGGACGGTCGAGATGCGTGATGGGAGGGTTGTGAGCGACCAGCGGCGGGAGGCAAAATAAAGAACGGGAAGCCCTATGCCCAGGGGCTTCCCGTTGTTCTATACGCTATACGTTTGATCCGCCCGGCGATCAATAGTAGATATGCTCGCCCTTGCTCGCGCGCCAGTCGCTTTCGAGCTGACGGGCCTCTTCCTCGGTGCGTGGGGTAACGCCCATCACGATGCCGCCATCCTTCACTTCCTGCTCATATACCTTTGCCCGCTCCTCGGGGATGCCGGAGCCGACAAGCGCGCCGATCACACCACCGGTAAGACCACCGGCGCCCAGGCCGGCAAGTGCGGCGGCAACAGGGCCGGCAACCACAAGGCCGAGGCCCGGGATCACAAGCGAGGTGCCGATAGCGGCGATAGCACCAGCAATGGCACCAACCGTGCCGCCGATGCCCGCGCCTGTTCCGGCGCCTTCCAGTGCCTTGCTGCCAAGCTCACTCTCACCGGTCGTGAAATGCTTCTTGCGGGTGTCATCGCTCATCACAACGTTGACATCATCAGCCGAATATCCACGATCGTGGATGCTCTTATATGCGCGCTCAGCGCTGTCGCGATCGCGAAAAACCCCTGTGACCATCCGTGGGTGGTCCGAGCTGGTTGACTCCATGGTACGTTCTCCTGATAAGAAATCATATTGAATCCGCGCGGTTCCGCCGGAGCGGGCACGGTGCTGTTTGTAAACTGTTGCCAGTGCTGACGAGCAGATCAATATGCGTGCCGTTCCTGAATAGTGAAGAGCCCGCTATCGCGAAAAAACTTGGATGACATTGGCATGGTGGAAACGACGATCGGCCCGGAAGGAGCTTCCGAGCCGATCGATAATCGTCAATATCAGGAGTAAAACCTCAGGCGCTGGGGGACTCGCGATAGCGGAACGTAAGCTCGCCATCGAGCATTTCGTCGAGCGCCAGAAAGGTCGGTTTCGGGAAGCGATCGAATTCACGGCTGATCTCGAGCTGGTCGAAGTTCGTTACTTCTCCCTCTCCCTCTTCGCTGAGGCTTGCCACGGTCTCCAGACGGCGATGCAGGCTATCCTTCAACTCATCGTTGATCTGGCGCGCGCGGCGCGACATCACCACGATCGCCTCGTAGATGCTTGATGCATCGCCGGTGGCCTGCTTCAAATCGACCGGTCTAATCGGCATATCGGTTCACTCCTAAGTAGTTTATCGGATCGAATATTCTGAAACGTGAGCGGCTCCCCTGATCGGTCCGCCGGATGTGCGATATACCACGCACGGCAGCGGTGAATGACGGAGGAGCCATCTATCTTATTGCCCGAGGAGCGTTTCGATCTCTCCAACGGCGCGGTCCACCTGATCGTTGACGATCACCGTGTCGAACCCCGCCTGCATCCCCATCTCCATCTCCGCCCGCTCCACTCTCCGCTGAATCGATTCATCGCTCTCGGTCTGTCTGCTTCTGAGGCGGCGGACCAGTTCATCGAACGATGGCGGCGCCACGAAAATCAGAAACGCCTCATGGGGAAATGCGTTGCGGATTGCATGAGCCCCTTTTACATCGACATCGAAGATCACGCGCGATCCCTCATCGGCCAGAAGCTGCCGGGCCACCTCGCTTTTGAGCGTCCCATACAGATTGCCGTAGATCTCCTCCCACTCCACAAGATCGCCATGCTCAATCCGCCGCCGGAACTCCTCAACGGTCAGGAAGTAGTAATCGCTGCCGTCAACTTCATTCGGTCGCCGGGGGCGGGTCGTGGCCGATACGGAGAATCTCCACTCGGGATGATGCTCCAGCAGCCGATGGGCAATCGTGGTCTTTCCCGCTCCCGAGGGGGCGGAGAGGACGATGATCCGCCGGGATGACCGGGGGATCAGGGGATTTTCTGGAACTGGTACGTGCTGATCGTTCATGCTGTCACGGCCGCGCGTTGCCGGAAACCCGGAGGCTCTAATCCGCCGGGGCATCCATCGTGGCGCGGGGGCCGGTTACTCGATGTTCTGTACCTGCTCGCGGATCTTCTCCAGCTCTTCCTTGGCGCGGACAACCATGTGGGCGATCTCGGCGTCGTTGCACTTCGAGCCGATCGTCGTCACCTCGCGATTGATCTCCTGGAGAAGAAATCCGAGCTTGCGCCCGGCCGGCTCCGGCCCTTTCACCGCTTCGACGAAATATTTGGAGTGGCTCCTGTAGCGGACGCACTCCTCGGTGATGTCCAGTTTATCGGAGAGCATCACGATCTCGAACTCCAGGCGCTGCTCGTCGATCTCATCGTTCTCAAAGAGCTGGGCAATCCGCTCGCGCAGGCGCTGGCGCTCCGCCGGGATCTTATCCTTGGAAAGCTCCTCGGCGCGATCAACCATCGTATCGATCGACTTGATCCGCTCGCGGATATCACGGGCAAGCTCGCGACCCTCGTTCCGCCGCATCTGGTCGATCTCCCGGACCGCGCCTTCCACGCACTCCGCCACCACTGCCCAGTTATCCGATTCCTCGGTGCCGGTATTGCTCCGGCCGAAGATCTCGTCGCTGAAGTGGAGAAGGTGCTCCAGTCCAACGGTCTCCTTGATCTTGGCGTGCTTCCGGATCAGTTCAAGCGCGTCCTTGTAGGTTTTGACAACCTCGGGATCGACATCGATCGCCTTCGAGGCATCTTCCTGCCGCTCGACATTGATGTTGAGATGGATCTTCCCGCGTGTAAGCGTCTTGCGGATGATCTCGCGCATGTCGTTTTCGCGAGCATTCAGCTCACGCGGCATACGGGCGGATATCTCAAGGAAACGATTATTGACGCTGCGGAGCTCGACAGAGATCGTAACTCCGTCTCTCGAAATCTCGCTCCGGCCGAAGCCGGTCATGCTAATGATCATAGACGTAGGTATGTCCGAAGGATCGGGCTGATAATTTAAAGGAGGTAAAGTTACGAAAGTATCGCGGATCAATCACCGGCCGGAAGAATATAAAATCGCCTTTCTCCAAAGTGGCCGGTTTGCCGCTGAATCTCCCTCCCGTCCGCCGGAAACGGAACGGGACCGGTCCACCGAAGTAGCCGATCCCGCCGTAGAGCCTGCCGATCATCCAGGCTTAGTCGTCATCCCCCTCGAAGCTCTGGAGGAGCGAGGAGACCTTTATCGATACATCGTCGGGATAGCTCTTGCCTTTCACGGCCGCCAGCTCCATGCCGGGACGGATATCGAACGTGATGCGCGTCGTGCTGATTCCCTGCTGTTTCAGATAATTCCTGAGCGATGTAACGCGGTCGCTTCCAAGCTGCTTGAGCATATCACCGGTCGTCATCGTGTTTGGCGATACCACCGGGGCGATCTCCGCGACGGGAGCTCCCTTCTTTTTCTTGGGAGGAGGGGCGGCCTTCTTCTTTGCCACGGCGATCATATCGGGGGTTACAGAGATCGCAACCACCACGCCTTTCTGCTTCTTCAGAAAATCGACGGTCTTGGCGATCGCGGAGGGATCACCAAGCTTTGCCGATCCCGGCTCAAAGAGGCGGCCGGTGAACAGGGGCGTTCCCACAACGATCGGCTCGGCCGGGATATCCTTTATGGTCTCCTCATAGTTCGCGCCGGCGGGGGTGGTCAGCGTAAAGGTCCCCAGATAATATTTCGGCGACTCGACTTCGAGGCGATAGGTTGTGCTGGGGCTGAGGATCACCTGAAACGCGCCGGTTCCGGGGTTGATCTTGGATGTGGTTACCGTCTCGGTCCCCGATCCCTGAAATACCAGCACCTTGCCACCGGGGACAAGCTTGCCGGTCTTTGAATCCAGGACTTTCCCCTTAAGGAGTTTAAGCGGGTTGGTCTGCGCAGAGAGGGCCGCGGGGAGTATGGAAAGGGCAATAAGAGCCACCGCCAGATTTCTCCGGGCACCAGTTCCGAATTGTGTACTCATGAGAATGATTAATCGCTTAGGTATGAATGCTTCGAATAGTAGAATAACGCGTCTGGGACCTGCGGAACAAGTCGTAAAAATGCGGAGGATGTTCCCGTGCGGTCAGCAACGATCGTCGGCCGGCGCATGGGAAGTGCGAGGAGATAACAAGAAAAACGGGTCGGGGTTTAGCTCTTCTTCAAAAATTTCGCTATTCCCTGCTGGCAGTCGGGTGTCATGCGGGTGAGTGCGTTCATGCGGGCCGCGTAATCAAGCGCGGAATCCAGCGGCATGCCGTCGAGCGCGGTGAGCATCTGTTTTGTAAGGGCAACGGCGGATGGACTGGCCGCCAGAATGGGTCCGGTTACCGAGCTGATATGTGCATCAAGTCCTTCGATTCCGCCTTCGGTCACGGTGGTCACCAGACCCCGCTCCCGGGCTTCCCGGGCATTGATCACGCGACCGCTCAGGAGCAGCTCGCGCGCCTGGATCTGCGGAACCTTTCGGATCAGAAACGCCATCACGATCGCCGGTATAAACCCGATGCGAACCTCGGTGTAGCCAAAGCTCGCCTCCTCCGATGCCACCACGATATCGCAGACCGTTGCCAGCCCGCACCCGCCGGCGAGCGCCGGCCCGTGGACACGGGCGATCGTCGGCTTCGGGACTTCGTGGATTGCGCGGAGCGTTTTCGCCAGCGCGGCGGAATCGTCCATGTTGTCAAGGACCGTGAACTCCGCCATCCGCCGGATGTAATCCAGATCGGCGCCGGCGCAGAAGGCGGTGCCGCGACCCGCCAGAACGATTGCCCTGACGGTTTCATCGGCGCCGAGCATTTCCACCGCGGCGCGCAATTCCTCCACCATCGTCCGGTCCAGGGCATTCCGCTTCTCCGGCCGGTTCAGCCAGATTGTGCCGATCCTCTCGGCAATCTCAATCTCCAGTCTCGTGAACTCCATTGCTCCGCTGTTGTATGAACCGGAACTACGCAACGCCGATCAGTGCATCAGCACGATGCTCCGGGATTCCGTTCCAAGGGATGATAGAAGCTGAATGTAGTAGACACCGCTGGGGAGGGCGGAGCCATCGAAGATGATAGTGGAGGTTCCTGAACGGGTGAGACGGTTGGTAAGGTCGGCCAACTGACGTCCCGCCACGTCGAAGAGCCGCAATCTAGCATCCCCCGGGGTACGTCGGATGTGAATAGTTGCAACGCCGTCCGTCTGCGAAACGTTGAGGAGCGCAATTACCGCGTTCGGCTCCGGCTCCACCCCCGCTCGCGTTCCGGCCCGCGTGGCCGCCAGCAACTGCATGGCATCGCGTGCCTCCTGCCCCAGCCCCGAGACGCCGATCACGAAGAGCGATGTATCCTCGGCCCCGGCCGCGAATCCCGCTATCGTTTTTCCGATCACGATGCTGATATCGCTGCTGTCGGGGAGAAGGGGCACCTGTCGGTTGCCGATGCCGTTGCTCAGGGTAAACCACTTCTTCCCCTGCGAGAAGTTCTCGTACAGATTGAGCGGAGGATGCGTGTTGTCGATTGCGTAGAAGATCGGGATCGGCGCCGGAGCGGCCAGGCCGTGCATCAGGAAGAACTCCGATTGCGACATCGCCTTTCCGTAGAACGGGACCGGCATGCCGGGGGACTCCACGTATTCCAGCCCCTGTCCGTTGGAGCCGCCGTCCATATCCCAGTCGGCGAACATCGCCACCCTCAGTGAATCGATCCTCTTATCGCTTATGTTTCTGGTCCGCAGCTCAACGCCGATGGCGTTTGGTATCGAATCGACCAGCACAAACCGCATCCGCATCTCCAGGCCGATCCTCCGCTCCCCGGCCGCGTTGTCGCTCAACCCCAGGGTGAAAAGGTTTGCCTGATTCGGATATTCGATGGTGGCGAAGTCCTCCTGCTGTATCGATCCATTGCCGCCGCGGATATTGCTGAGCAGATGCGCCGAATCGCTGGCGATCATCAGCCCCCCTTCATAGAGGAACGGGGACCCCTGATACTGGAACCCATCGCCGACGGTGTTGATGGGGTAGTCCTCGAACCCGAGCCGGCCCCTGTCGGTGATCGACATGGTGATCTTCGGGGTATGGGCGGTCATGTAGGGGAGGTAGATCAGAATCCGCCGGTACTGATAATCGACGTAGTCATCGGCTTTGATATCGAAGCGGATTCTGATCCTGTCGCCGGCCGGAAGCTTTACGGTGACCGGAAATCCGCCATCGAGCACCTTCACTTCCCCCGATGCGAGGGCGGGGGTTGAAAGGGTGGTATCGGTGATATCAACGATGGCGCTGTCATCGGCCATGTACCGGTCGTCAGTGATATAGAGCGTGGCGCGGACCTTCACGTTTGTAGCCGCTCCCAGCAGATTGCGGAGCCTGATGTGAATCCGCCCGTGGCCCCCCACGGAGATCCGCTCGACGGGATTTCCCGTCTCATCAGCCAGCCATGTGGAGTCTATCACGATGGCGGGATGGGAGAATGGATCGGTCGATACCGCGCGATAGGCATTCAGCCTGCCGTAGCCGGTAAGCCTGGTCTTGTACGCAAGGTCCGGGGGAAGGGGGATGGGATCGGCGGTAAGCCTGATATGCGCCTCCGCCTGATCGGGGGTAAGATCCGGAAATCTGCTCCGCACCAGCGCCAGCGCGCCCGCCACCACCGGCGATGTGAATGATGTTGCCGCTCCCCCCGGATGATAGCTGTTGTTGACATCGACCACCATGCCGGTTCCCGGCGCTGAGAGATCCACCTGCTCCCCCCACGATGTGCGGAAGGTGCTGGCCGAATCGACCTCGATTGCGCCGACGCCGAGGACGTGATCGTATCCCGCCGGAAAGCGGAAATCGTACGCATAGGCGTTGCCGGCGGCGGCGACGATGGCGCAGCCGTATGTGGCGGTCAGGTCGGTGATCAGATCCTGCGTGGCCTGTGAGTAGCTGCTCATGCCGAAGCTACAGTTGATCACCTGAAACCCGCGATGCGCGCAGTAGATCACCCCTTCGTACGGCTGAATCAGCCTCCCCTCCACATCATCGGCGCGGCCGACCTTCACGGGGAAGAACTTGCAGCGATATGCCGCTCCCGCTACCCCGATTCTGTTGTTCGTGGCCGCCGCCGCATAGCCGGCAACGTGGGTTCCGTGGGAGTTTCCGCGCGTATCGCCGGGGGGGGAATCATCAAGCTGCCAGAGAAGATTTGCGCCGCGCCAGTCATCCACCACGCCGTTCTTATCATCATCAATCCCGTTGCTCTGCTTCAGCCCACCATGACCATCCGGGCCGAACTCGCCGGGATTCTCCTTGATATTCGGGGCCAGATCCTCATGTGTCATATCGATGCCCACATCGACAATGCCGATCACCGTGTTGGTATCCCCCTTCCAGACTTCCCACGCCTCCGGGAGCTTTACAGCGTCCAGATATGGCTGCTGGAGCACCAGCGAGTCGTTCGGAAGCGAGGGACTCAGGGCATGGGCGATGAAGATCGGCTCGGCATATTCGATCTGCGGGAGTTTCCTCAGGCGGGCGATAGCCTCGCGTGGCGTGATCTCGGGGGAATAATAGACCTCGATGATCCGCCGCAGATCCTCCTGCGCCGCCAGGGCCCGATCCTGCTGCGCGGCGGACATCGTCCGCATCCGGCTGGCGACCTTTGCATCAGGCTGCATGGTGGTAAGCGCCATCGGTGACGCGGCCGCGACCGGAAGGCCTGCGCGCGCCGCCACCGCCGGAAACTCCGACGACGGGTTGTAGAAGTATCCGGCGCGGACCTTGACATAGAGCGCGTGGCCGATAGCCTCCTCGCCGTTGGTGCCATTGCGGACAACTCCATACGCGGCAAGCGCCTGATATTTCGCGCTGGAGATGGGGATGCGCGTCTGTTCGGCGGCCTGGCTGCTCCGCCCCTCGCTCTTCTCAATCGGCGACTGGGCGGCCAGCGGGCTGCGTGAGGCAAGGAAGAGGAGGGATGCTCCGAACGCGCTCAGGATCAGTCTGTAATGCTTGTTCATAGTCATCAATGCTTGTTCATATCCCGAAAAATTCCCTCGCGCTGCCGGACGCGGACGGCTGAATTCAGCTTCTGTTGCGGACGAACCCGGGGGCCGATATCGCCTCGATATCATGGGCCTTTCCGGTCGCCGTGTCGATTCGGATAAAGACCGCCGAAAGACGGCCATCTCCCTGCCCCATCTCGAACTTGTGGGGCGTCTGTGTCAGGAAGCGACGGATTGCCACCTCCTTCTTCATGCCGATCACGGAGTCATACGGGCCGGTCATCCCCACGTCGGTGAGGAAGGCGGTGCCGCCGGGGAGGATGCGGGCATCGTTGGTCTGCACATGCGTGTGGGTGCCCACCACCGCGCTGACCCGTCCATCCAGATACCATCCCATCGCCATTTTCTCGGCTGTGGCCTCGGCGTGAAAGTCGACGACGATGGAGCGCGTATCATGTTCGATCTTCGTCAGCACCCAGTCCGCGGCGCGGAACGGGCAGTCGATCGGCGGAAGGAACGTGCGCCCCTGGAGGTTGATCACGGCGATCTTCTCCCCATCCGGCAGCGTGAAGATCGTGTATCCATAGCCGACGTTTTCGCGCGGATAGTTGAGCGGGCGGAGGACATTCCTGTTGTTGATAAGGACATCCTTGGACTGCCACCGTTCCCAGACGTGGTTGCCGGAGGTGATCACATGCGCGCCGCTCTTGAAGATGGCATCGGCATCGGCAGGACGCAGCCCTTTTCCCTCATAGGTGTTCTCGCCGTTGACGATGACGAAATCGGCGGCGTACTGTTCGATAAGCGGGGGGAGGTGTTTGCGAAGCATCTCCAGCCCCGGTTCTCCGACGATATCACCAACCATCAATAGATTTTTGAACGGCATAATCGATTTGTTCCAATGCTTGCAGCCCCTAGCCTGAGGTGAGTGATCCGGGGGCTGTTCCCGGCACTGCGGCTGAACGTTGTTTGCGCCTTTCCTGAAGCGATCGAATTCCGTTGGAATCGCGGTCTTGTCATAAACGAGACAATTGTATCTTTGCGCGCCCGCTGCTCCGCTCGCCATATGGGTTCGCGATACAACCACGCTGTTCCGAACGTTCGGGACCACACGATTCGGGTTTCTCTCCTGAGAAAAGCGATGGGTGAAGATATGAAGAGTGGAGGGATCGCAACGTGGTGAAAAGATGTCCCTGCTCAGCCCGGGGCAACGGGGGGGCGATCGATTTCAACAAGGCAGAAGCATGGCCGACAAGATCTATACGAAGACCGGCGACGACGGCACCACAGGGCTGTTTGGCGGACGGCGGGTGGCGAAGGATTCCGTGAGGATCGAGAGCTACGGGACTGTCGATGAACTGAACAGCGTTGTCGGCATGGCTCGCGCCGCCGGCGTTCTCCCGGAGCACGACCAGCTTCTGTCCATCGTGCAGGAGCATCTCTTCATCCTTGGAGCCGATCTCGCGACCCCGCAGGGGGGGGTGAAAAATTATTCCCTGCCGCGTGTTACAGCGGCGGAAACAGAGTGTCTTGAGCGCGCAATTGACGCGCTTGAAGAGGGGCTTCCCCCGTTGAAGAACTTTATCCTGCCGGGGGGGACGCCCGCCGGAGCCGCGCTCCATCTGGCTCGCACGGTATGTCGCCGGGCGGAGCGCCTGGTGGTGATGCTTATCCATGAGGAGCCTGAAGTGGGGGTGCTGCCGATGCAGTATCTGAATCGGCTGAGCGATTTTCTTTTTGTGCTGGCTCGCGCCGTCAATCAGGCCGCCGATGTTCGGGAGCATCCCTGGATGCCGCGAGGAGTCTGAGGGCCGAACGGAAAAATGGCCGAACGGGCCTTTTTCAGCACGCAACGGCACATCCGCTCGCCAGGTGCATTAAGCGGCATGGGGTTTGTTGAATCCCTAGCCTATTCCTTGAATCCTTCCGATATGGTCCCCATCGATTTTTTCGAACAGGCTAAACCGATTGTTCGATGGCAGGACTAAACAACCATAATTCGGTTGAGGTGCCACGAGGCCCATCGGCTGAGAAGACGTTAACAACGTATTTTGATAGATTAACACCGACACACCCGACGGCATGGGCCGGAGGGAGTTAAGGTCTCACACACTAATGAACGCGGAGAAGAAAATGAAACTCGGAAATCTTTTGTTGAGCGGCTTTGTTGCCGTCTCGCTCGGCCTTGTCGCCGTGGGTTGCAATGAGAATCCTATTGGTGTTACCCCGAACGGCACTGCTCCCTCGGTCGTGACCAAGCTTGGCGCCAATTCCGTCAGCCCGACGTCGGTTGCGCTCCAGTGGACCGGTTCCAGCACCGATACCGGAACCATCAGCTATCGTATCGCATGGGTTGGCGATGCATCCGCCACCGACAGTGGTTCCACGACCACTTCGGCGACCACGTATACCGCGACCGGCCTCGGTTCGGGCAAGGTCTATACCTTCTCCGTCTATGCGGTTCGCAGTGGCGTTTCCTCCTCCGCCACCACGGTTCGTTGGGCTGGCGCTCAGCGTTACAGTGGCACCTCGAACTTCCGTGTCTATGAGACCGCATCGCCCAACGCCAGCGGCTTTACGATTGATGCCAGCGTCGGCGGCACACCTGGGTCTGTCAGTGTGAAGTCCGGTGTTGCCGGGAGCGTTCAGCTTGCGCTGTATACCACGGGCACCGGAAGCAACTTCATCATCGGAACCGGCTACTCGATCGTGGAGTATCAGAACTCCGATAAGTTCGACCAGAAGACCTACATCTCCGACTCCGTCTACGCTGCTTCCAGCATGGACGCATGGTACAGCTCCAGCTCGATCGATACCCACATCCCGACGGATGGTAACATTCGTGCCTTCACGCGTCCTGACAACAGCACGCTTGGCGAGGGCTTCTATGTCCGCACCGGCGTCTCGGGCAGCTATCACTATGCCCGTGTCTTCATCCAGAACGTTGGTGGTGCTCTTCTTCAGGGAACGGCCCCGAATCGCTACATTGATCTGGTAGTCTCCTACCAGAACACGCCGAACGTCGCGTACGCAAAGCGCGTTGCAGGTTATCCTGAGACGCCGGGTGTCGCGGCATCGCATCGTTCAGCTAACTAAGAGAAAGGGATCATAATCCCATCAGGGCGGAGGCTGCAGAAGCTTCCGCCTTTTTTTATCCCTTCTGTTTGATATCATCGCTGTCCCGGTGTTTTGGCGGAACTGCCTGCCCGACGATATCTGATTAACAGGGTGGTTCGTCAGACTCATCAGCCGAAATGATTGTCATCTCACTATCACACGGAGAACTTTTATGAACTTGGGGAAGTACGTTCTGGCGATGGTTATTGCTTCAACGTTCGCGTTTATCACCGGATGCCAAAGCGATTCCATCGCGCCGGATTCACTACCATCTCCTCCCGTCAACCTGCACGTCTCGGCCGTGAACAGCACATCCGCCAGCTTTACGTGGGATGCCCCGGCCGACAGCGCGAATATCGCCGGATATCGCATCTGGTGGACAAACGCCACAACATCCGATTCCGCCGATGTTCCGGCGGCGCCAACCCGCTACACTCTTACCGGCCTTGCACCCGGAAAGCCCTACTCGATCGCCGCCGCAACCCGGCGCGGCACGCTTCTCTCTGTGAAGAGTGCGCTCGCATGGAGCGGAACCATAGTGACGGTGCAGCCGGCCGCGCCGCGGCCGGTGGTGGGATTGCGGGCATCCTCCATCTCCGCATCCTCCGTTGCCCTGCGCTGGACCACCCAGCTCGATACCGGAACCATCATCTATAGAGCGGCATGGAAATCCTCAGTCTCCAGCGATAGCGGATCGGTTTCCAATCTTACATCATCCACTGTTACGGTCAGTGGCCTGAAGGCGGGGGAGACCTACACATTCTCGGTCTACGCGGTGCGCGGCAGTATCATGTCAGTCCCGGCGTCGATCGTCTGGACCGGCGCGATACGGTACGGAACCACCACCCCGATCCGGCTGTATGAAACGGCGTCCGCAAATGTAAGCGGCCTTGTTCTCGATCCCGACCGTGGTGGTCCGGCCGCGATCAGCACCGTGAATGGTTCGGTGGAGAATGTGCAGCTGGCGCTCTATACCATGGGTCTTAACAACTCCTTTATTATCGGCACTGGATATTCAATCGTCGAATACAGGAATTCCGATAAATTCGATCCCAACACGTTTATCTCCGATTCGATCTACGACGTTTCGGGCCTTGATGCCTGGCTTCCCTCCGGTTCCATCGATACGAGAATTCCCACCAACGGGAATGTTCGCGCCTTCACGGTTTCGGCGATGAGCAGTTCCGGCAGGGGTTTCTTTGCGCGGACGGGGACTTCGGGCAACTACCACTATGCGCGTATCTTCATCAGGAGCGTTAACGGGATGCTCCTTCAGGGGACCGCGCCCAACAGGTATGTGGAGCTGGAGATATCGTACCAGAGCACGCCGAACCTTCCCTACGCCAAGGCGGTTCCAGGATGGCATTCCGCGGCGGCCGTGGCGGGCTCGCAGGTCCGCCGATAGATTTGCCGATGCCGGTTACATTGAAAGAAAGGCGGCCGCTCCGGTGCCCGCCTTTCTTCGTGGGGATACAGGAAGTTTTCCCAGCCTGTTGAATTGCTTCCGAGGCCGGAGGATTATTGAGCGCGTCCATTCACACTACGTAACGGGGATTGAGGCGCGATTCCGCCCCGTTCGGTGTTACATTCAATGGCGGATGGTTCATAAATCTGTACCCGGCGGCGGACCACGACGGGGCTTGGCCCTCCCTCCGATCTACTGCGGTTCTACCTACTTGCATTGCGGAAATTATCGTTATGGTGTTGAGGACTCTCCTTGCTCTCCTTTTCCTCGGAATTGCCATTGCCGGCTGCTCGGTCAACGATCTGAACAGCCCGGCCAACACGTCGATTGGAACATTCCAGGGGATTGAGGCATCGTCAGTCAGCGAGACATCCGTGCGGCTGCGATGGAAGGGAGCAGGGGAGACGGGGGTGATCTACGGCCTCCACTGGCAGGCGGTAAGCACGCGAAGCGACAGCGGCACCATCTTTCAGTCGGATACCGTTATGATTGTCAACGGCCTGAGGCCGGGCGAGGCGTATAGTTTCTCCGCGACCGATTACAGGGATGGCAATATCCTCACGCCTATCCCCGGCTCCAGCAAAAGTGTGATCTGGGCCACCGCGCGGCATTACATCACCGAGGCATCAACCAACCCTATCAGGCTCTACGAAACCGGCTCGAATGTGGGAAGCGGTCTTGTGCTCGATACCGTCCGCGGCGGGCCGCGTAACGTGGACCTGAGGATATCCTCCAACGCGGATCAGGTTCAGCTTGCGCTGTATACCGCTCGCGAGGATACTTCGACCTTCAAGATCGGGCCGGCCTATGCCTTCAGTTCCTACCGGACGCAGTATGCCGTGGATTCCACGATCTTCATCTCCCGGGCCACCGAACCTGTTCCCGGCCTCAACTCCTGGTACTCCTTCAGCCCCATCGACCGATTGATCGATCCCGATGGGAACCTGAAGGCGTATACCCTTCCGGCGCTGCAACCCGACAGCATGGGGCAGGGGTTCTACGTCCGCTCCGGTCGCCAGGGGAATTATCATTATGCTCGCGTCTTCATCGTGAATCTCAATGGCGTCCTTCTTCAGGGGAGCGCGCCAAATCGGTTTGTCGAGCTGGAGATATCGTATCAGCCGACCGCCAATCTTCCCTACGCCAGGGTCGCCGGAATCGGGGAGACGAGGGCAAGAGCCAGGGACCTTGTAGAGCCGTGATCGTGGGGCTGGAGGGACTGAGGAACTTCATGGAATGCTCCAGCCGGCGTCCTATCTCGCTGATGATGGGTTTTCAGAACCGATGCCGGTTTTATCACCGACGATTGGCGGATAGTAGAGCCGCATAACCATCCCGCTTTCATATCTTCGCGCAGCGTTCTCCCCCTGCGGGCAACGCCAGCCACGATGTAGCACGGTCCCGTCCAGATCTCTCCGCGAATTCCAGCCGGCATTCCCCCCGGTCCGCTCATATCTACAGATTGTTGG
>JBDSJW010000068.1:0-3669 GCA_039917235.1 Kapaibacterium sp. (SeqCode)
CCGGAGAAGCGGCGAGGATCATGACCGGCGGGCTCCTTCCCGACGGGGCCGACGCGGTGATTGAAGTGGAGGCCACGACCGAGGCTGACGGGATGGTGGAGATGATGATGGAAGTGGCGACGGGAAAATCGATACGGAACATCGGCGAGGATATCGCGGCGGGAACGGAGGCGATCGGCGCCGGAGGGCGGATCACGCCGGGGGATATCGGCGTGCTGGCATCGCTGGGGGTGGTCAACGTCCCGGTCCGCGTAAAGCCGAAAGTGGGGATACTCTCCACCGGCAGCGAGATCGTGGAGGCGTTCAAAACCCCGGCCGCCGGCGAGGTCCGCAACAGCACGCTCCCGGCGCTCTACGCCGCCTGTGCGGAGGCGGGGGCGGAGCCGATCGACCTGGGAATCGTCAGGGACGATCGCGAGGAACTGGAGGAGCGGCTGGAGGAGGGGTTGCGCTACGATATCCTGATCACCACCGGCGGCGTCTCGGCCGGGGCGTACGACTTCGTTCAGGAGATGCTCCCGGCGCTCGGCGTCGATATACAATTCCACAAGGTCAATATCCGGCCGGGAAAACCGGTCCTCTTTGGAACGTTCGGCGAGGCCGCGCACAGGACGATTATCTTCGGTCTGCCGGGCAATCCCGTATCCACGCTTGTCACCTTCCGCCAGTTTGTGGCGCCGGCCATCGCGCGCCTGCTCCGCCGAACCGGTGCCCCCCTCCGTCTGAAGGCCCGTCTGGCCTCCCCCCTCCCCACCTCGGGCGATGGCAAGCGGCATTTCATCCGCGGCATCGTAAGCGACAATGCACACGGCGACCTGATCGTCACAACTACCGGCACGCAGTCGAGCGGAGCAATGAGCTCGATGAGCCGCGCAAACTGCCTGATCATCATCGGCGAGGACGCGGGACCGGTCGTGGCCGGATCGATGGTGGAGCTGGAACTGCTGTAACGCACGGATTATCGGGGACGTTTGGAACGTCCCCACAACTGTCCGCCAGGGACGTTTGAAACGTCCCCCGACATGCTCATTTCCGCCTGAAAACGCAGCCCGGGGCGTATTACGATTTTTTTTAGCTCGATACGCCCCATCTTCTGAAATTTTCCTCCATCTTCCGGGTTTATACTCTTCGGAGCCTCCCCAATGCGCGGAGGAAACCGGTGGGGTAGCTTCATCCCCTGTTGAGGTGATTGATGAATCACCCCAGCCAACATCTTTTCCGATTTATCGCAATGATGGGTTTTTCATATCGTTGGTACGTTCTGCTTCTTTTCGCCGGGATCTGCGTCCCGGCCCATGCCCAGCATTCCGATCCTCCATCGCATCCACTGTTTCAGTTCCTCTCCGCCGATACAACCAATGTCTGGTTCACCAACATCGTTCACGAAACGGAAGGCTATAACGCCCTTTCCTATACCAACGCCTACAACGGCAACGGCATAGCCGTCGGCGACGTGAACGGGGATGGGCTCCCGGATCTCTTTTTCCCGAGCACCCATGTCGGCAGCAGGCTTTATCTGAACCGCGGGAACTTCCATTTCGAGGATGTTTCCAAGAAGGCGGGCGTGCTCGATTCCACCTACGTGGAACGCGGGGCTGCAATGGTCGATATCGACGGCGACGGCGATCTCGATCTCTACGTCTGCCGGATCAACGGCCCCAACTTTCTCTATATCAACAACGGCGACGGAACATTTACCGATCAGGCCAAGAAGTACGGGCTGGATTACCGCGGACAGAGCACCCACGCGGTCTTCTTCGATTATGATAACGACGGCGATCTTGATATGTACCTGGGGCTGACCGGCAATGCCGTGGGGGATTACTACGCCCGCTGGGGGGATAACGACAAGCTGTTCCGGAACGACGGCAAGGGGCACTTCACCGAGGTCACAAAGCAGGCGGGCATCACCGATGCCGGCTACTGCAACAATGTGGTGGTCGGGGATCTTAACAACGACGGCTACCCTGATATTTTTATCTGCAACGATTTCGATGCCTCCGACTGCCTCTATCTGAACAACCGCGACGGCACATTTACCCTGGCGAACAACAAGGTGCTGGGGCATACCAGCAACTCCTCCATGGGGAGCGATATCGCCGATTATAATAATGATGGCTGGGCCGATATCTTCGCGGATGATATGCTCCCGGAGGATCGCCTCCGGCAGATCACCCTGCCAACCTCCCCATCGCGACTCAGCCCCGTCTTCGATTCCACGCAGGTGGCGCAGAACGTCCTCCATCTGAACCGCGGCGGCTACTTCAGCGATGTCGCGCCGTTCGCCGGCGTTACCTCCACCGACTGGAGCTGGGGGCTCCTCCTCGGCGATTTCGATCTGGATGGCTACAAGGATATGTACGTCGCCAACGGCATGCGACGGAATCTGAGCAACGAGGATACCAACTATCGGGTCGATCAGGTCGGCACGCGGCTGGAAATCACCAAGCGGCTTGGAACGCTCCGCCTTCCCCACTACGCGTTCAGGAACAATCACGACCTCACCTTCACCAAAGTCTCGCATGAGTGGGGGGTCGATCAGGTGACGTATGCCTATGGCGCCATCTACGCCGATCTGGACCAGGATGGCGATCTTGATCTTGTGATCAGCAACATGGACTCCGTCTCCTTTATCTACCGGAATAACGCCGTGGAGGATCATCTCGGCAACTATCTCCGGATCAAGTTCGACGGCGCGGGGTTGAATCGTTTCGGCGTGGGGGCCAGGGTGGAGCTGAAGGCGAACGGGAAGTACCAGATGCAGGACAACTTCCAGTCGAAAGGCTATATGTCCACCACCGAGCCGCTGCTGGTGTTCGGCGTGGCGCGGGATACGATGATCGATGAGCTCACGGTGACATGGCCCGGCGGCGCGCGGCAGATTCTGACCAACGTCAGGCCAAACCAGACGATCACGCTGAAGCAGGCCAACGCATCGAAAAAAGGAATCGTCCCGCCAAAGGCGGTGGTGCCGGTCTTCACCGAGCCCGATATCGCCAAGGTCATCGACTACAGCCATAGCGAAAACACATTCGACGATCTGAAGCAGGAGCGCCTGCTGCCGCATCGCCTCTCGCAGCTTGGGCCGGGCGCCGCCGTCGGCGATGTTAACGGGGATGGGCTGGAGGATCTTTATCTGGGGAATGCGCGCGGGTTCCCCGGCAGGATCTTTTTCCAGACGCAGGCGGGGCGATTTGTCGATTCAAAGGATACCGCCGCGTTCAACCCCGATGCCGGCTCCGAGGATATGGGAGCAGTCTTCTTCGACGCCGATGGCGATGGCGATCTCGATCTCTACGTCGTCTCCGGCGGCAATGAGTACCTCCTCGATTCCCCCGAGCTTCAGGACCGGCTCTATCTGAACGACGGCAAGGGGCACTTCACAAAATCAGTCGGCGCGCTCCCCGAGGAGACCACCAGCGGTTCCTGCGTCGTTGCCGGCGATTACGATGGCGATGGCGATCTCGACCTCTTCGTCGGCGGTCGCGTCATCCCCGGCAAATACCCCATGCCGACCCGTAGCTACATCCTCCGCAACGACAGCGGCAAGTTCACCGATGTCACCGCCGAGGTGGCCCCCGAACTTGTCAAGGCCGGAATGGTCTGCGCCGCCCTCTGGAGCGATTTTGACAACGATGGCAAGCTCGATCTTGTCTGCACCGGCGAGTG
>JBDSJW010000069.1:0-5135 GCA_039917235.1 Kapaibacterium sp. (SeqCode)
GCAGAGGGCAAGGGCGGCAAGATCGTGGCTGTTCGGGAGACGGAAGCGGAGCGTGTGATCACCGGCGACCAGCTCCATGCCGTCATCGCCGTGATCCGGTTTTGGAACGCGAATCGTCCGAGTGTTAAGGGTGAACGTCAGGCGTTCGCGGCACGCCGGGCATTCGGCGAAGCTCTGAAGATCGGGGCCGAACGTCCCCTCCCTGATCGCCAGCAGCCGCGCATCCCGCTCGCCGATGCTCAGTTCCGCCAGCTCGCTGGCCGTCATCCGCGGATGGGCGGCCGCGAGCATCGTGAGCGCCCTGTCCACCGGATGGCGGTGTTCCCCCCGTTCCCAGACGATGATGATATCCTCAGCCGAAAGCGCTCGCATGACCTATGAGTTCCTGAAACGGCGTAACGGAATGGGCGTTCGGGCCCGTGAATCGAAGCTCTTCCAGTGCGACTCCCCGGCGCGTTACGCCGGGTTGCTGAAGCTCGGCTCGGTGGGCTCGGCAACCTCCTGATCGCGTTCCCATCCCTCGTTCTCCAGTTTGATCGTCTGGATCAGGACCGCGTTGGCGTTGGCGTCCAGATCGGCCTGGGCCTGGAATTCCGAAACCCAGCATCGATAGATCTTGTAGGCCAGGACAAGCTGTCCGGCCTCGTTATAGACCTCGATGATGATATCCTTCCGGAAATCCTTGAGCGATACTTCGGAGCCAAGCCCCGAGCCGAAATTCCAGACCTTGTTGGCCCACTTTTCGAACTCGGGATCGTGGGTTACGCCCCGTTCCAGGGTGATCGCCTCGTACTTCGTCCGCCCCGGCGATTTACGGCCGCTGCTTGGATCGCCCCCCTCGCGATGTTCCACCACTTCGGTGGTCCGCTTCAGAGCCCCCACCTTGCTGATGCCCGCCACATACCGGCCATCCCATTTGACACGGAATTTGAAATTCTTGTAAGGATCGAACCGTTGCGCGTTGACGCTGAACTGTGCCATGTTTCACTCCTATATTTCGATCTGACCGGCCATTTGCTGAAGTTTGATGACGACGAATTCCGCCGGCTTGAGGGGGGCGAAGCCGACCATGATGTTCACGATGCCCAGGTTGATATCGCTCTGTGGCGTGGTTGTCTTGTCGCACTGGACGTAGTAGGCATCGCGCGGCGTGGTTCCCTGAAACGCCCCCTGGCGGAAGAGGTTGTGCATGAACGATCCAACGTTCAGGCGGATCTGCGCCCAGAGCGGCTCATCGTTTGGCTCGAACACCACCCACTGCGTTCCGCGGTAAAGGCTCTCCTCGATATAGAGCGCAAGGCGGCGGACCGGAACGTATTTCCATTCCGACGAGAGGCGATCGGCCCCCTTCATCGTGCGGGCGCCCCAGATCACATGTCCGGCTCCGGGCATGGTGCGGAGGCAGTTGACGCCGAGCGGATTAAGCTGGCCGTTTTCGGCATCGTTCATCTTCACTTCCAGCGCCTGAATGCCGAGGATGGTGGCGTCGATGCCGGCCGGGGCCTTCCAGACTCCGCGGTTGGTATCGGTGCGGGCCATGATGCCGGCCGCGATGCCGCATGGCGAGAAGGTTTCGATGCTGTTTTTGCGGAGCGGGTTGCCGGCCAGGACGTTCGGGAAATAGAAGACCGCGTTCTCATCCTTGGTCAGCGAATCGAATCCTGTGGTGCCGTTGGAGACTTCCGCGACGGTGTTCCAGTCGATCTTCGGGTTGATGATTACAACCGCCCGTCGCCTGCGGCAGAAGGCAATTGCATCGCCCCAGAAGGTGTTGTCGTAATCGTCGGTGGAGATTGCGCTCTCCAGGGGAACAACGGGGGGGACGCAGAGGATGTTGAACAGATCGGTCTGATCGAGGGCATACATTCCGGTCTTGGATGCCTCGGACCCATGGACCGCGGCCGTATCGATTGCGATGCCGTCCGATGCTTCACCGCCGGGGACGCCCGCCGCGACTTTCGCCGCCGTTGCCGTCTGCGCGGGAGATCCGGTGTTCGCCGTCAGCGATTTCATTCTCACCAGCGCCGACTCGTTGTCAAGCACCCGGCCAGCATATCTGCCGCTGCTGGAGATGGCGGTAAGGCCGTAGTAGACCTCCTGCGCCACAACCGTTCCCCCAACCACTTCCTGGACGGTCATATCGAACGAGTTGAGATCGGTGGAGTCATATTTCGAACGATCGATGCTCACCTGAAGGTTGTTTCCCCATGCGCCATTGCTGGCCGCGGTGAGTGTCATCGTTCCGGCGGTGCCGGGGGTGCCGCCTCCATCGGGATCAAGCGTGGTAAGGGAGATTTCCGCCAATTCCTTGATGACGCCGGTGGTGCTTGCCTTATAGACGCGGACGATGATCGCGACCCCGCCGCCGTTGGCAAAGTATTGCTTTACGGCGAAGCTGAGGGTGCTGTCGTTCCAGAGGCCACCGAACGTCCGTTCGAAATCGCCGAAACTGTTGATAATGACTGGCTGATCAACCGGTCCGCGCAATGCGCGGCCCACGAACGCCGTGATCGAGGTCGCAACCCCTGTAATTGTCCGCACGCCGCTGGGAATCTCCTCAACGTAGACGCCGGGATAAGAGAGTGTGCTTGGCATGGTTACTCCTTGCAAGACTGCTATGTGTGATGCACTGATTGCCGGACAGAACGCCGCGGGTTCCGTGTCGATGGATGGAGCTGTGGGGGATTGGAATGGGCAGGCGCCATTCCGGGCAACATCGATCAGCGCCCATAAACGGGCGCGGAATTTCCGATTCGATATGAACCGGGAATTCTAATCGTTTGTGATCAGATATCAAAAAGTCGCTGTCGGATTCGAGGGAATCCTCATGGTATTATCAAGATGCCGAGTGGTGGGGGACCACACTATACGGTATGTACTGTATGTGAGCACGAGCTTTTACAAGTTAGTGTATTCGGTACTGTTAAGTCAAGAGTCTGATGAGATGATGAGGAGAATTATTTAATACATCGCGTGGATCGATGAATTCGCGAGTGCCGATCTCCTCCATCGGAAACGATCCGGTGGAAGGGATGAGCACCACAATTGATGTTGCCGGCAATGAGCGCGGATCGCCGAATGGTCTCCATGCTGATTTCGGCGTATGTCATAACACCGTTGGAGAAAGTGCGATAGAGGTTTTCGAGTAAAAATCATTGAATTATGCTAAAATTCAACCACTATATCGATAAAAAATGATTGGCTGGCTGCTATCGGCAATATCATCCTGCTTGCGTTCCTGGTTCTCTCGGGGGCGGCCAGCCTGCCTTAGCCTCCATTACCAGACTGTTGAACAACGTCATCTGCGGCGTTGGCCTTCACCGTTCGCTCAGGTTCGGCCGCCTTGCATCTGATCGTTGTTGAACAGTCTGTGCGTTCGAAGCAATTCAACAGTCTCGTAAAGAATTATTCATGGCAGATGGAATAATCACTGTTGGCACCTATAAGCATCATCGAATAATTCTGATATGGGAAAACCACTCTGGCTATACGGAGGCACGGCGTATGGAATAACCTGGATAATCGTGCTGGTGCTTTATCTCCTTCATCAGCATGGTGATATCAACCGGGATGAGCTGAACCTGTATTTCAACCTCGGCGCGCTTGGCCCATTTCTGGGAGCAATCATCGCCGCCTCTGTCTGCTATGGGCAGGCCGGTGTGGGGCGTCTGTTCGCCACGCTCAACCCATCGAGGCTCGAATGGCGATCGACTCTCCTGGCGTTGTCGCCTCTGCTGCTGTTCGCGGTGGGCTGGTGTGTCCATCTGCTGCTTGCGGGAGCGCCATTCTCATTCGAAACAACGAAAAAACAATTCGATCTCACCACGACCGCTTCATATCTGGGATGGGCCACTCCATTTATCACATATGGCCTGTTCGAGGAACTGGGCTGGCGTGGCTTTGCACTGCCACATCTACAGGAGAAATATTCCGCCTTCACCTCCACCATTTTTCTCGCGATTATCTGGGGCCTCTGGCATGCCCCGATGTTCCTTATCCGTTTCGAATTCAGCGTGGGGATAAGTGTCGGTTTTTTCTTAGGCCTCTTCGTCGGCGCGATTATCCTTACCTCCATCTTCAATTTCAGCCGGGGGAGCACGCTGGCGGCCATCATTTTTCATCTGATCAACAATATATCCTCGGGGTTCGATAAGCAATTTATCGTCGCCACCATAAGCACGGGTTTTGTTGCTATCGCCATATATCTGCTGGTGGTGTTTAAGCCGGAAAATCTTGCCGCTACCGGGCGCGTGGGGAATTATTTCAAGCGATAGATGAACGTGAAAATGCGACTTGTGGCCGTTATCTCCCGCTGATGTTGAATTTAAACGTGGCGTTGAAGACTTTTTCATGACCGATATCATGGTTGCTCCCACCAACTTCCTCTAAGTTCCATTCGAATTTGAAAAGGGATCAGCGCGACCGCGCCGGCTCCTTTATCGGGACAAACAGGGGAGAGAGTATGAGAACCATGATGATCGTTGTGAGCATGCTTCTGGCGGGAGCTTCCCTGCGTGGTCAGCAGGACAATCCTGCTCTGGCGCCGTTCGCCTTGCCGGAAGCGTGGCCGGGCTCTTCCTTGCCTGGATGTTCTTCAGGAACATACGCGAGCGGGCGGGCACGTCCAGCCCCGACCGATATCCGGGGAGGTGAATGTTTCGTTGAACGCGATATGGCGATGTCTCCACGATTGAGCGCCTATTGCCCCGGAAAACTTCACCCCATTATCTCGATCCGCTTGACGCGGATGGCGCCATGATGTAGATTTGCCGATGCTGTTCCGGAACGCCGGCCGGGACCGTATCGCACTATCTCCCTACAGTTCCGCTCCTCCATGATCGCGAACCCGCGCGACCCGTTATTCATTGATCATGATGCGGGCGGTATGGGATGGTCGCTTCCCGGCTTTGTGATGTTACGCTCATGCCATCCTTATATCCCAGCTGGCATGAGCGTAACATCGTCATTCGTTTACCACAAATCACGATGAGCCATGGATATACCACACGCAGCCACCGGGACTTCGGCCACATGGAATTACACCGGCGGGCGAAGCATCACCATCGATTATGAATATTATTTCTTCGGGGGATTTTCCCGGCCGACGAGAGTCCGTGGTGGCGTTATCGTCGTCA
>JBDSJW010000070.1:0-4022 GCA_039917235.1 Kapaibacterium sp. (SeqCode)
TTGTATCCGCGACGATAGACCTCGGAGGATGGATTGGTCTCATCGGCAAATTTTCCGCCCCAGGCGCTCTCCCCGCCCCGGCCGGTGCCGGTGGGATCGCCCCCCTGAATCATAAAGCCCTTGATCACGCGATGAAAGATGATGCCGTCATAATATCCACGCTCGGCCAGCGTGATGAAATTTTCGGTGGTCTTCGGGGCGTCCTGCTCCAGAAGCTCGAAGCGGATGGTCCCTTTATTCGTCTTGATAACCGCGGTGCGATTGGCCACGTCTCATTCTCCTTGTGATAATTAGATCCATGCTCCCCAATGTCCCCGACGGGACGGAGGAAGACTTGCAGCGCCGCAATATACGGCCCACATCTCTCCGGGTAAGCTTCCGCGCGGTCGATGTTCCCGATCGGACATGGAATCGATTTATGAGTCGATGCCGGCGCGGGAGATGTTGTCCGTGCCGACAAACGGCGCCAGCGCCAGGCTGATCGTCTCCTCCGTTGTCCCGATATCGACATTCGCGTGCAGTTCCCACCGTTCCGTATGCTCCGCCGATTCCCCCGGCTCCAGATGGGCCATCGGCGCCAGCGATTCCAGCTCCATGAACGTTCCCGCCGTGTAGGTCTCGTTATTGCTCCCGAAATCAGGATACTCCGCTCCCGGGCGATACTCGAAACGCTTGATAAAGAGGTCGCCGTTCCGGTGATAGGCAGCCCATCCCCGGCGGTTTGCCACGCCGATCTTCTGCGGGTGATGAAGTGCCTCATCGGTGCGGAGGAGGATATAGCGCCGGCCGAACGTCCAGCGCGGATCGGTGAGGTCGGTATAGTGCCAGAGGATCATCGGTCGCGCGGGGAGCAGTTCCTCGCCATGCGGGCGGAACGGTTCCTGCGGGATGATGGTGACGCCGCCGCCGTTCATGATGGTAAGCCCCCACGGCGCCAGATCGATTCCCCAGG
Organism: Kapaibacterium sp. (SeqCode); assembly: GCA_039917235.1. Taxonomy (GTDB): domain Bacteria; phylum Bacteroidota; class Ignavibacteria; order OLB7; family OLB7; genus JAFDZV01. Next base: position 953 of record JBDSJW010000070.1, read on the forward strand.
GGCCGTGATTGGTGATTCTGTGATGGACCATCACCCCGGACCCGGCCGGATCAAGCATCACCGTCATCTCCTTGCCGATGCCGGTCGCCGGTTCGGTCTGCCCCTTCAGGTGAATGGAATGCTCGCCAATCGGGCTGAACTCCACGGGATCGTTATCGGGAGCATAGCTGCGGGGCATCGCCTCGGGGGCGGCCCAGAGACGGTGTCCTCCCCACGGTTTCCAGGTGCCAATCGGCGTCGGCACCGCCACGTCGGGAAGCTCGGCCAGGATATTCTCTCCCCCCGCAAGCGCGTAGCGTATGATCCGCGGGCCGATAGCGGTGGCGACAATCACCTCCGCGGTTCCGTTGGAGATCCGCCGGCAGTCCGGCTGGCCCAGATAGGCGCACTGATCGATCATGATGTTCCGTTGACGGTTAATGGTTCCGGTAAAACGCCTTTATCAGCAAGGAGTGGACCAGCGTATACGGTGGAGCAACCGTGCCGGGCGCTAATTACGTTTGACCGCGCCCCCTCAGGCGCTAATTTTGGGGCCGGCGTATACCGTTGAGGCGCGCCGCCCGCTTTCGATCGATCCTTTCCAGCGAACATTATGAACCTGCGTCCCCGGCTATTCTTCCTCACGATCGTCTCGGTCCTTCTGCTCGCGGGGGGGGGCATCATCTCCATCGCGCAGCCATATCCCGGTTCCGATCCCCGTGATACCTCCATGAAGATGATCGATACAGCGTATAGGCGGCCGGACCCCGCGGCAGTTCTTCAGGCGCGCCGGGATTCCCTCCGCATCCAGGAAAACGTATGGGTGCCACTTGCGGCGCCTGCTCCGGGGAACGGAACCATCACCGCCAGCATGCGCGTGCATGGCGACGGGGGGAAGATCATCGTGGAAGTGGAGGTGATTGATGATCCCTCCGGCAGCGCCAGCAGCGCCGTGCATTCCAACCACGTGGAGCTCTGGTTCGGCCTTCCCGATATGCCGGGGGAGGAGCCGCAGTTTGAGGAGCACGATGCATCCTATCAGCGCATCCACGGTCTCTCCGCCCCCCGTTTCCGCGTCTTCCACCCATCGCGGAAATCGGTGGATGGGTTCGATATCCCCCAGATCCAGTTGATGAACGATTCCACCTCCGCCTGGCTGCGCGATTACTGCAACCGGCGCGACGACAGCATCTACCAGAGCATGTCGGAGCCGGCTACCGATTTCTTCGGAACGGTTCGCTACGGTCTTTTCCCGGACAATCGCCCGGTGGGGATGTACGATGCCGAGGATTACCGCTGGTTTGAGCTATCGGTCAACGAGAAGCTCTCCCGGACGCCGTCGGGGATTGAGTACAGATCGGAACGGACGCCGCGCGGGTATCTGATCACCGCGTCGGTTACGCCGGAGGGGCTTCGGTTCGTCAGGATTCCGGAGATGTCCGTTATCAGCCTGATGGCCGACGTGGTAAGCGACAGCTCGACGGACGATCGGCCGATGCTCACCTCCTCCCCCCTGCGTGAGCGGGGAAACAGTGGCACGTTCAACCTTCTCACCCTCTATCAGCCGCTTGCCACCAACCCCACCGGCGCGCCGGGGCGGACGCTTGGCGCCATGGGCTTCACCCCGATCGCCTATCGCACGCCGTCGGGATGGCGGTATGTTTCCCTTGCCGCGTACCAGTACAAATTCGCCGATATCATCCCCGAGCCGGAATCGGACGATGAATGCGCGTATAATTTTTCCGCCTATTTCTATCTCGGCATCCCTTTCTCCCGTTCGGCCGTGACGATAGGAGCGTTGCATCTGGATAAATATCGATTTGCCGATAAATACCACCGCGACGGCGTTATTGATGGCGGCGAGGCGACGGCAATTATGCACCGGGATATTCCGTATCGATCGTACAGGCGATTTAATTTCACCGGCTGGAATTTCGATAAGCTGCAAACGGAATTCACCTTTGCGAACGGAACCGCCGGGCTTATCACCATGGTGGTGGCCGGCGGATATCAGCCCGGACAATGCGGCGGCGTTGTCGATCTGGAGATGCAGGTCATCCGCCTGACCGCCGATACATCCAGCGAGGTGATCAGCATATACGAGCATCCCTGCGCGAACGAGAGCGTTATCGGGGAGACAAAACTGGAGGGATTTCAGATCCAGGATGTCCGATGGGAGAAGATCGGCAGGACGCTGATTGTGGAATGCGTTCACGAGGGGAAAAAGCGATTGATCAGAATCGCGTTTGATGCCGGCGGCGGGAGCTACAGGATATCGTGATGCGTGCGATGATGCGTTGTGGCGTACGGGGGGACGGGCGGGTTTCAAACCCGCCCCGACGATGGCACAGACAAATCGTTCCGACACGACAACGCGATAATCTGTAATTTCATCGGATGAACCGAAACCGGCGCATGCCATGATCAGAGCGTTTCCAACCATCGGCCGATTTGTTGGCCGACATCTTTCGGAGCCGCTCCGCAGATTTCAGATTGCGCTGATGCTGTTGCTCCTCCTTGTGGTGACCGGCACCACCGGCTTCCGGGTGATCGAGGGGATGGGGTTTGTCGATTCCCTCTATATGACGCTGATCACCATCACCACGGTGGGGTTCGGTGAGGTGCATCCGCTCTCGCAGGAGGGACGGATCTTCACGATGGTCCTGATCGTGATGGGGGTGGGAACGGCGGCGTGGGCATTGGGAACCGGCATCGAGGTGGTGCTGGGGGAGAATCTATGGCAGTCAGTACAGCGCCGGAGGCTGATGAAGGATACCATGAACCTGAGCAATCATTACATCGTCTGCGGCTACGGCCGGATGGGGCGCCAGATCGTGAACGACCTGAAGAATCGCGGCGAGGATTTCGTCGTCATCGAGCTTTCAGGCCAGACCGAGGAGCGTTTGCTGGAGAAGGGATATCCCTACGTTATCGGCGACGCGGAGGATAACAACGTGCTGATTCGTGCCGGCATCGAGCGGGCGCGGGGTCTTGTGACGGCGCTCGATACCGACGCTGCAAACGTCCTGACGGTTCTCTCGGCCCGTGAGCTGCGCGCCGATCTTCTGATTGTGGCGCGCGCCACCAACGA
>JBDSJW010000071.1:0-5469 GCA_039917235.1 Kapaibacterium sp. (SeqCode)
AATGATCCCGTTGCCCATGCCCGCGAAACGGCAAAGCGCATCAACTGCATCGTGGTGCTGAAGGGGGCGCCCACGGTGGTTGCCGCGCCGGATGGAAAAGTATTTATCAACAGCACCGGAAATCCGGGGATGGGAACCGGCGGCACCGGCGACGTCCTGACCGGCACGATAGCCGCCCTGCTTGCGCGCGGGGAGACCGGCGGGGGAACCGCCGGGGTGCTGGCGGCGGTCTATCTTCACAGCCTTGCCGGCGATCTGGCCGCGACGGCGAAGAGCATCCACGCGATCACCGCGACCGATATCATCCAATTCCTTCCGCTGGCTTTTCGCACGGTGACATCACGATGAACCCTCAGAAGATCAGAGGCTTTGCCGCCTACGTCCTTCCGGCGATCCTCTACGCGCTACTGATCTATTTCATCAGCTCCCTCTCCACTCCCCCCGCGCCGACCTATGCGGTGGAATGGGGGGACAAGATCAACCACACCGGGGCGTTCGGCCTGATGATGCTCTTCGGTTTCCGGGCGTTTCGATGGCTGATGCCGAGCCGTCCAATCGCCGCGCCGATCATCGCCGCGCTCCTCTTCTGCTGCTTCTACGGCGCATCCGATGAGTATCACCAGTCGTTCGTGCCAAACCGCACCGCCGATGTGATGGACTGGGTTGCCGACAGTACCGGCGCTATTCTGGCGACGATCTTCATCCTTGCAACGATTCGGACGCGGGCCGGACGTCTCCTGTTCGGCCCGCCGCGCCGGATTGATCCCACGATCCGCTGAATCGATCAGCACTCCGTCATCGCGGCGGCCATTTGACGGACGGAACATCCCTCGTATGTTATTCCCGATGAACCGACAAGCTCGCACGATATCCCTCCTCTTCTGGCTGATGCTCCCCGCCATCGCCCTGGCACAGCCGGAGAACGCGCCGATGACCGGCGTTCTCGCGCTCGACATCCGCTCCGGCCTCCGTCAGCCGGCAACCCCGGACGCCCCGGCGCTCCCGTTGCCGCCGGACAGCATCGGAAATGAGCATCACCCGAAGTCGATATTCCTGGCGGGGGGATTATCCGCCCTCCTCCCCGGCACCGGGCAGTTGTACGCGGATGCCCCGCTCTGGCGGGTGATCCTCTATGGAACAATCGAGGCGGCGGGATGGACCGTCTACGGCGTCTACAACGCCCGCGGCAACCAAGCCACAAGCGATTTCCAGGACTATGCGGACGCACACTGGGACGTGGCGCGCTACGTAACCTGGATCGCGGCGAACTACCGGCACTGGTCGGCCGAGGATGTGGACAAGGCTGCTGCTGCTGCTGCGCTGGCGACGATCTACACATCAAACGATCCCTCGCTCCCCGGATGGGAGCGGATCGATATCGCGGAGCTTCACAAGCTGGAACGCGCCGTCACGGGGGGGTTTTCCCACACGCTGCCGGCCCATGGCGACCAGCAGTACTACGAGGAGCTTGGGAAATACGTTCAATACAGGGCGGGATGGGACGATCACGACGCCGTGGCCGACACCGTGATCTACGATCCAGCACGGGTGACCGCGCATAACCTGGTTTATACGGCCGACCGTCGCGACGCGAACAACCTGCTCGGCATCGCCGGGACCGCGCTTGGCGCCGTGGTGCTTAACCACGTGGTAAGCCTGGTGGACGCGGCCCTGGCGGCTAGGAGCTACAATGCATCATTCCATTCAACCCTGCATGGGGAACTGCTCCCGGACGGCACGCGGTCCACGGTTGTGGGCCTTGAAATGCGGATCGCATTTCACTGAGACGGGGGGAATTCAATATTTTTTTCCTTACAAGAGCCTCCTGAGGCTTCAGAATCGTAGTAGTTTATTACTTTTGGTGCCGTTCCGTACAGGGCCGCACAGGGGCCTTCACACCAAAGAACCGAACCCTTATGAGCGAATCCGTCATTGCCGTGGGACAGGATCATTTTAACGATCCGAACAACTATTCGGATACGATAACCAAGGTCAGCAACTGGAAGATGTTCATGTGGCTGTTCCTGGCTCAGGACGCCATGACCTTCTTCACGATGTTCGTGGCATACCTGGGGCTTCGCATCAGCCAGTCCGACACATGGCCGGTCCCATCGAACTACCTGAATATCCCGAAGACAGCGGTGATGACCTTCATCCTGATCTGCTCCTCGGTGACGATGGTTCAGGCGCTGGCGGCCATTCAGCGCGGCGATCAGCGGAAGCTGCGGCTCTGGCTGAGCGCCACCGTGATTGGCGGGCTTCTCTTTCTGTTCGGGCAGTATCTGGAATACAGCGAGCTGATTGTTCATGAACATCTGAGCATGAGCCGGAGCCTCTTCGACGCCACGTTCTTCATCCTGACCAGCTTCCACGGCTTGCATGTGCTGAGCGGCGTCATCTACCTGGCCTCCGTGCTGGCGAAGGCGGGACGGTACACGGCGCAGAACTATACGCAGGTGGAGATCGTGGGCCTCTACTGGCACTTTGTCGATCTTGTCTGGATCATCCTCTTTACGCTCGTCTATCTTATCTGACCTTCGGGCACGCGCGCCGGAACGTCCGTTGCAGCGATATACTTTTCAACGACAGGGAGAATACGATGGCTGATTCCCATGCCGCCGTGGCCGGCGAAACCGAGCATCCGCACCCGAATTACATGGCGGTGTTCTGGACGCTGCTCGCCCTTACGATCCTCGAGGTCGTCGTGGTCTACACGAGCCTTTCGGTGGCGGCGCTGATCTCGATCCTGCTGGTGATGGCGTTCGTGAAAGCCGGGCTGGTGGCCTGGTACTTCATGCACCTGAAATTCGATCACAAAGTCCTTTCGGTCATCGCGGTGGTTCCTCTGGTCCTGGCGGCGATTGCCGTCGGAATCATCTCGTACGAGTATAGCCACTATACCGTCTCAGATACGGCCACGCTCAAGGTGGCGACCGAGGCAGCGGAGACAAAGTAGCCCATGCCGAAGATCTCCGAGGAGCTCCGATCCCCTCCTCACAGCAATGGCTCGGCCACGCCGGGACATCAGGGGGGGACGGCGCCGGAGGATCGGCGGCTGGTCTATTATATCATCGGCGGGCTCCTCCTGGCGTTCGCCATCGGTTTCTCATTTCTCGTCTACGCCCTCTCGCTCGACTGGCAGCATTGACCCGCCCCGCTACTCGTAGAGCAGATATCCCTCGCGCGCCGCGATATACTCCCTCACCTTTCCCCTCCAGCTCTCCACGATGCTCCCGAAGCTGGCGCCGGCCAGGATCTTCCGGCGAATCTGATCGGTGCCGCACACCTTGTCGAACATCTTCCAGCGATCCTCCGTCACCGCGTCGAACGGATGGCGGGCGTTGTAGAGATCGCGTAGCGTGGTGAGCAGAGCGATTGTGGCGGTAAACGGCTCGGCCATATCGCCGGTCCGCATCAGATGAACTCCGCGACAGAGGGTGCCGGTGGACATCCCGTAGAACGGCTTGTAGGCGGTTTTACGGAAATAGATGCCGTGTACCCCCATGCCGTTCAGCCGCAACGCAAACGTATCGGCATCGATCCAGGGGGCGCCCACAAGCTCGAACGGCAACGTATAGCCGATGCCGATGCTCGCCACGCTTATCTCGCCGATAGGCCCCGTGGCGGCGTTGGCGAATGCCGCCTCCGGCGTCGGCACGTGAGGGGATGTCGGTATCCAAATCAGCCCCGTCTCGCGCCACCGCATTGATCGTCGCCACCCCTCCATCCTGATCACCGTGAGGTTACACCTGCCCCGCCCCTCCAGCCACCGCTCGCCGTTCGCCATCGTCGCCAGCTCGCCGGCGGTAAGTCCGTAGACGTAGGGAACCGGGACGATGCCGACGAACGACCGGAACGCGGAATCGAGGACGGGGCCGTCGATCACATCGCCGCCGATCGGGTTGGGGCGGTCAAGGATCACCACCGGAATGCCGGCATCGGCGCATCCCTCCATCACCTTGATCATCGTGGAGATAAACGTATAGCTCCTGACGCCGATATCCTGGATGTCGTAGACCATCACATCGACGTTCTTCAGCATCGCCGGGGTCGGCTTGCGGGTGGCGCCGTAGAGGGAGAAGATCGGCAGGCCGCTCCGTGGCTCCGTCTGGTCGCCGACGCTCTCGCCGGCCGCCGTCGCGGCGTCAATGCCATGTTCAGGCGCGAAGAGCGCGGTCAGGCGACAGCGATCGGTGGCGAGAAATGCGTCGAGCGTGGACTGGCGGATATCCCGCCGCACCGAGGTCTGATTAATCACCAGGCCGACCCGTTTGCCGCGCAACTGGGCGAACCCATCGCGGACCAGCACATCGATGCCGGGGAGAACCTGAGCGGGGAGATGTCCTGCGAGGAGGAGAAGGAATATCGGGAGGACCGCGATGCGGAAGGAACGGCGGGCCATCAGTTTCCCTGAATGAATTGATCGATCACATCCTCCTCCAGGAGGGATTCGCAGAGATCATCGGGGAGATGATCGCTCAGTTCGGCCGAGGTCAGCACGCCGGTGGCGACCGCGAGCGAGCGGATGCCCCAGGCGCGCGCGCAGGAGATATCGCGATGGGAATCCCCCACGATCATCGTATCGCCATAATCAAACGCATCCCCCCAGTGGCTCCGCGCCCGTTCAAGCGCGATCGGCGGCAGCTCGTCGCGCAGGACCGCATCGGAGCCGAAGGAGCCGACGGGAAAGAAGCGGTTCAGATCGTGCGGGGCAAGCTTCATCCGGGCGGCCGGTTCCAGATTGCCGGTGAGGAGGGCAAGGCGCACATCATCGCGAAGCGCCAGCCGCTCCAGCAGATCCAGCACGCCGGGGAGCAGCTCCACGCTCTCCGCGCTGAGATGCCGTTCCCAGTTCTCCAGGAGGATCGACTCCATCAGCGCGATCCGCTCCGCAAGCCCATCACCATCGCATCCGGCGGCGGCGCACAGCTCCCGCATAATCTGCCGGTCGGTCTTGCCGTGAAGCTCAAGATCGGGGAGATCCTTATCGCGGTCCAGCCCTCTGAACACCACATCGCGGATCACCGCGCGGGTGGTTGCGCGGCGCACGCTTATCAATGTTCCATCGATATCGAAGAGAATCAGCTTCATCATTCCGGGGATTTACGATCTTTGCACGCCGGTCATCCAACCGGCGGCGCCGAAACGGCCCGCGAGCATCGCGACGGCCCATCTTCATGGATCTCTCAAGAACCACATGACAAGCATCTCTCGCGCCTTCGTGCAGGGCGCGCGCTTCGCGTTTCCGCTTATCGCGGCGGCTCTGCTTCCCGCGTGCCGGGCCAAGGGACCGGACGTTCCGGCCATCGCCCATCGCGACACGGTGGCCGCGCCGGTTACGCAATCTACTCCACTCCCCGATTCCACAATGGCATCGTCGGCTCCCGGCTCGGGTATCGACACATCGGCCGTGGTAACGGGGGGAACCACGGGGTCGGCGCCGGCGGGGACGGGGGTATCACGGGGATG
>JBDSJW010000072.1:0-3788 GCA_039917235.1 Kapaibacterium sp. (SeqCode)
GTTGTTCACCTGGGTGATCACCTTGTCGGTGCGCCCCATCATCCAGATGGAGTCATGTCCGGGACGACGGAAGTTCTCCGCCAGACGCTGAAAATCGGCGGCATGTTCGCGAAAGCGCTGGCGAATCTGATCGTTGCTCAGAAGCGTCCTGCCGATCTCCGAGGCGATGATTTTCTTCAGCTTCAGCGGATAGTTGGAGCTGTCAAGCTTCTCCATCTGCACCACCGCGTCCTCGATCCCCGCCAGACGCCGGATTGCGGTGATACGCCAGGCCTTGTCGATCGGCTGAAGAGTGAACACCCAGTCCACCGTCAGCGGGCCGAAGAGCGGAACGATGCCGGAGGAGACCGCGGCGGTGACGATCGCCAGCGAATCGTTGTCGCGAACGGAACGGGGGGCGGAAAGGCTGTAGATAAACGGGGCCGGAAAACGGACGGGAAGCCCGTGGGAGGCGATCAGACGCTTCTGTAGCTCTCCGGCGGTCAGCTGATCCACCATCGCGGTCGGCATGGTATCGGTCGGCATAAAGGCCAGATAACGCTCCACCACCCCCATGATCTTCGCCGAATCGGCGGGATCGTGAAACCGGTAGGCCGGATTCTGGGCGATCGAGGAGGCATAACAGAGGAGAAGAGAGGCAAACGCCAGCGCGGGCAGACGGAAATATGTACGCATGAAAAATCGAATGAACGGAGGACAAAAACGTACTGACGGGAAGCCCGAAATGGAATCGGGGAGGAGTTTGGCACCCGGATAACCCCTCAGCGTGGGAAATGTTAGCAGACTGTTGTTCGACTGCCTTGCGCGGTGTTGGTCGTTGGGGACGTTTGAAACGTCCCCCGACACACATAACTTGATAGCTGATGACGTCTCAGCCATCCGCTACGTTGGTCGTTGGGGACGTTTGAAACGTTCTCCGACACAGACAACCGGATTGCTGATGACGTCTCAGCCGGGCGGAAGTTTGACCATGAAGGCACATTCCGGGTCGTGGTAAAATCGACCATTGTGAGACATCGGGGGATGAATTGCAAGTCAGGTTCGGCTAATATGGTATTTTCCCCGGAAGCTATGGATCATATCGTCCCAAAGAAGTCGCTCGGGCAGAACTTCCTCGTCGACCGGAATATCGCGCAGAAGATTGTGCGGGAGTTCGACCCCAAGGAGGGGGAGCTGGTCGTGGAGATCGGCCCCGGAGAGGGGGCCCTGACGGGTCTTCTGCTGGAGAGCGGATGCCGCCTGATAGGGGTGGAGCTGGACCCGCGCGCGGCGGAGAAGATCCGCGGGCTACATGGCACCCGAATTGAAGTGGTGGAAGGGGATTTCCTCCGGCTGGATCTTCGCGATCTGGCGCGACGCGAGGGATGTGAGCGGATTCGAGTCATCGGCAACATCCCTTACTATATAACCAGCCCGATCCTCTTTCATCTCATCGGTTATCGGGATGCCGTAAGCGATGCCATGCTGATGATGCAGCGGGAGGTGGCGGATCGTCTGGCGGCACGGCCAAGGACGAAGGATTACGGAATTCTCTCGGTGATAACACAGACGTATTCGGAACCGAAGCGACTGTTCGACGTGGGCCCGCGCTGCTTCTTTCCAGCGCCGAAAGTGACATCGGCAATCGTTCGCCTGGCGTTCCGCGATCTTGACGGGATTGCCGGCATTGAGGAACGTCATCGGCAGCTTGTCCGTGCCGCGTTCAGCCAGCGACGGAAAACGCTTCGCAACGCTCTGTCTCAACTCCTATCTGATCAACACGAACGTGCCAGTATCCTCGCAACAGCAGGAATCGACGAAGGAGAACGAGCCGAAGAGCTCGCTCCTGGGGACTTCATCCGCCTCGCCCGCATATATTCGGATGCGCTTGAGAGTCGCCGAGGGAAACAGGAAGCGTGAGACAACGTGGGAGATGGTCCGCGCGTCGCTCTGGAGCACGGAGTATATCGCGCTGGGAATGCTGGTTGTCTACACCGTGCTGGATCTCATCTACATCAAGCAGGTCAAACTCGGGTTCGGCATCCTTCAGGCCAATATCCTGATAGCGCTGGCGATCTTCGCGTTCGCCATGTGGTATGACCAGACCGGTTCAAAGATCGCCCATATCTTCCGCTCGTTCTATATCCTGCCGGTGGGATATATGATGTACGCGCAGATCCACAACTACATCCCGCTGGTCAGCCCCCATAATTACGATATCACCCTGGCGGCGTGGGATCATGCCATCTTCGGCGTAAACCCCACGGAGTGGGTCTACAGGTTTGCCAACCCCTACCTCACGGAATATTTTCAGATCTGGTACAACTTCTTCCAGATTATGCTGATCGTCCCGGCGGTCGCGTTCTACCGGCTGAACAGGATGAAGGAGTTCAGGATCTTCTGCATGACCCTTCTGTTCGGGTTCTACCTCAGCTACCTCCTCTACTTTTTCATGCCGGCGATCGGCCCCCGGTTCCAGGTTCACGATTTCTACTCGGTGGATAAGGATCTGCCGGGGGTTTTCCTGACGCAGCCGTTCCGCGATTTTATCAACGCCGGCAACGGCATCACCCCAACCATGACCAACCCGTACGATGTGGTCAACCGCGACTGCATGCCAAGCGGGCATACGATGCTCTCGGTCCTCGCCATCCTCCTCTCGTGGCGCTACCGCTCGCGCTGGCGCTGGTTTATGACCATCGGAGGGCTGAGCGTGATGGTCTCCACCATCTACCTCCGCTATCACTATATGGTCGATCTGATGGCCGGGGTGACGCTGGCATTTATCGTCTACCTGATCCATCCGTGGCTGATACGGCTCTGGAACAAGCTGGGGATTCCGGTGTGATATCCCCCTCCACCCCAGGCCGTGGGCTCCTTCCGGGGCTGATGCTGGCCGTTGCTCTCTTCACGCATCTCCCCGCGCACGCGCAGCCGGCCGGTTTGAAACCGGCCCCGACGGACCAATTCACGCATCTCCCCGCGCGCGCGCAGCCGATCGATTCCCTCTTCCTCTCCCCGCTCCAGGGAACGCCGATGCGGATCGGAATCCCCGATCTCTTCGTTCCCACCGGGCTTCGCGTCGGCTATCAGACACGGGAATGGGTGCGCGATTCCCTGCCGCCGGCGAGCGATTCGCTCGATGATCTGGCGCGGATGGATATGATCTACATGCGCTCGATCGGCGAGGCGGGAGGCGATCTCCAGCTTGCGCTCTTCGGAGCGCTGATCGCCAGCTTCGAGCATAAGAACATCCCCTTCACCTTCGGCCTCCGTCTCCCCCTCACGCTGGAGCCGGAGGCGGGCTTCAACAAGCGCGTTGCCCGCCTTCCCGACCGGATTTTCCTCGATCAACCGAGGGGGAACGATCGCGACAAGCTCCAGCATTTCTTCGCGTCGGCGTGGCTTGCATGGACGTTCGATAACGCCGGCACGGCCGATCTGATCGGCATCGGCATCGAGCAGGGGGAGGAGATGTTTATCAGGGGGGGCGCCAACGACCCGCGCGATCTCCGCGCAAACCGGCTGGGGCAGCTCTTCGCGGAGCTTCTCAGAACCTATCCCCGGGCGCTGCCAAGCACCATCATCCGCGCCTGGAACCAGGAGTATGCACGGCTCGCGGAGGAGATGAGAAAATGATCGACGGGATTTCAACGGCGTGCGGACGATGAACGTGCTTCTCGATGTCACCGCGGCGATGCGCCCCGATCTTACCGGCATCGGGGTCTATGCCAGCAACCTGATGCGGCATCTGGCCGCGCGGCCAGATCTTCATGTGCGCGGCGTCTGGCGGCTCTCCCGCCACAAAC
>JBDSJW010000073.1:0-9629 GCA_039917235.1 Kapaibacterium sp. (SeqCode)
ATCCACGGCACCGTCGATATCTTCTCCGGTTCCGATATCTACCAGGGGACCATCCTTTCCGATCACTCGCTGGTGGAGACCGGCCGTTCCACCATCCTCCTGAAGCCGGGAGCGCGCTTCGCCATCAGGACGCAGATGTTGACGCAGTGGCTGGGGCAGTTCGATGTCAAGATTCTGGGGGGGGAGGGATTTACCGCATATCTGCGGACCGTGCCGCACGATTTTGATACCACCAGGGGGATCGCGTTCCGCTACTCCGTGGATGGCTGCGCCGTCAGAACGGAGTCGGGAGCTGTGGTGCCGGTGAACTACAATGCCGACAACGAGCAGCAGACGCTCTCCTTCTACAACGAGGCGGATCTGCTTTCGGTATCGGCCGGCTGCAAGCGGATCTACCAGCGGCAGTCCACCCTTCCCGCCACCGAGTATATCATCCTTGAAACGCTTCCGGGGAGCACGGTGGAGCTGCGGGGAATCACCTATTTCGAGACCAACATCGAGTAGCGCGAAACCTCTTTGTGGGTGGCCTCGTCCACGCGCCTCCGTTGGGGGATAGTGTGCTTCAGGATATCAATCATTCAGCATATGGTGGACAACAATTTTCAGCCGATGGATTTCGGCGAAGTCTTCGCAAATACATTCACGGTGATCCGGCGGACATTTTCGGCGGGGATTATCGTGCTGCTGCTTCTTGTTGCAGCGGTGATGATCTATTCGTGGGGCTACACGAACTTTCTTGGGGAGATGTCTACAGTCTTTCTGAAGTTCGGGAACATCAATATAGAGAAGGATCAGAAGGCGGCGCAGGAGCTGGGGCAGCAGATGTCAGCCGTTGTCTGGCCCTATCTGGGATCACTTCTCGCCGCATTTGTCCTCTTCCTTTTCGGACAGACCATTGCGACGGTCGCAAGCTGGGAGGGGGTAAATGGCCATCCGATCGATCTTGGCGGACTCCTTAAACGCTCGTTTGGAAAGCTCCTTCTCTTTAACCTGATTCAGTGGCTGGCTCTTGCTGTGGTGATGGTCATGGTCGCACTGCTTATGTATATCCTCACATTTGCCCTGGTGGGGAAAGCCGCGGGATCCATCATCGCGCTTATGATCTCGTCGCTGGTCGTGTTCCTGCCAACCATGTTTCGTGTTCAGGAGATGGATGTGGATGAGCGCGGGCCCTTCCGTGGCCTGACCTCCGCCGTATCGCTTCTCTGGACCAGCGCATGGCGGGCCGTTGGGCCGGTGCTGGTGCTCATCATCGCCGACGTCGCGATTCTTACGCTTGTATCTGTACTATTGACCGGCACTCCCCCGGCGGTGGGAATGGGGGGGGGATCGGGAACTGATCCGCAGGCCGCCGCGGCTGCCCTTGCCAGGGTCCGTGCCATGATGACGCCCGGTGTGTTCGCCGCCACCGTGGCAATCCACTCGCTCGTGCTCCTTTTCCTCTTCAACCTGATCACCGTGGTCTACACCGATCTCAGGATACGGCGCGGGGATTATGTCAGGAGCGAGGAGCTGGAAGCGTGGGAGCAGAATATCTGATGGGGAAATCAACGTACAAATCGGAGATCGATAATCATGAATGAACAGTTCCTGCCGATGAGCTTCGGCGAGATCTTCGGGATGGGATGGCGCCTGACCGTCAGGACGCTGCGGACGGCGGGGCTGCTGCTTGTGCTGATCTACGTGCCGATCATGCTGGCGCTGGGCTTCAGCCTGCGCAATCTCTTTACAACCCTCGCATCGATGGACATCACCAGAAGTCGGTTTTCCGATTCTGCCGATTTCAACGCCCTGATAATGAATTTCGTGGGGACATTTATCGTCATGATCCCCCTGATTCTCATCATGCAACTGGCGGTCCCCTACTCGCAGTGCGTTGCGGTGATGGCGGGCTGGGAGGAGGCCAACGGCCGGGAGATGGGATTCGGGGAGGTGCTGCGGAGGTCGTTCAAACGGCCATTCTGGCACATACTCCTCCAGGGGATCATCATATCGGCAATCGCCGGCCTGGCGATGCCGGTCTGCATGATGATCATCGGGCTGATCTCCGGGGTGCTGAGTCAGGCCAGCAACGTGCTGGCAGGGATATTTATCTTTCTCGGCTTCCTTGCCATCATGGCCGCCATGGCCTATTTCGGCGTCGGGATCGGGCTTGGGAAGCAGGAGGTGGTGGCGGAGGATCGCGGGCCGTGGAAGGGGTTGATTGCCAGCCTCGCGCTGGTCAGGCCGTACTGGTTTCGTGCGTTCGGCGTGGGGCTGGTGTTCAGCCTGATGATCATGTTCATCTATCTGATCCTCTCTATACCCACGATAATCCATTTCGGCGGCCTTATGGGCGATCTGAGGCATATCGACCAGAACGATCCCGCGGCATTCAGGGAGGTGCTCTCACAAATGACCTATTTCATCTCCCCCTGGCGCTTTCTCGTGGTCGGGCTGATGGGGGCACTTGTAACCCTCTTCGGCACCAATATCTCCACCGCGCTCTATATCGACCTGCGCGCGCGGCGTGGCGATTTCTCCGATGGCGATGACTTCGATCTCCGTATCGGCATGGAATGATATGTCGGGGCCGGTTTCAAACCGTCCACGACAACCGTTTCTCCCCTTGTTGCAACATCCCGGCGGGAGCGTCGTTAGCAGAGGCGCGCGGAACCGCCGGCCGGTGGTTCCGCGTCCGATAAATGCAACAGCCCGGCTCTCTCATATTTTTCAGCTCGGAGGATGATTCGATGATACAACGCTCGACAACACGACAGCTTTTTGCCGCGGCGCTCGCGATGGCGGCCATTGCCGCCCCCGCATATGCCCAGAAGACCGATAACACGGCCAGCGCCCATGCTCCTTCCCCGCTCGTCCAGCAGATGGCCGCGGAGGCCGGCACCGTCACGCTTGAATACTGGACTCCGAGGCTGAACGACTACAAGACGCGGATCGACCGCGCCCTCTCCGCCGATGATCTTACCGCGCTGAACCGCCTGCGCGTTCGATGGGCCGTTCTTACCGCCGACGCCATGCGCACGATGAAGGATGCACCATCCTCCCACGGCGTCCGCGATGGAAAGGATGGGGCGGAGATGAAGATGGATGAGAAGGCGATGGCACGGTTCGGCGAGACGATGGAGATCTTCTCGCAGGCAAAGGAGATCGCTGCCCGCTACCGCTCCGATCTGGACGGCCTTGGAAAGAACGTGGTTGGCGAATTCGCCGAATTCGCCGCCCAGCTCTCCGATCGCGCCGATCGCTTCGCCACGGAGAACGCCGACGCGGTGCGGAAGGATCCGCAGGTCAAGGAGATGCTCAACGGCCGCGAAAAACTGCGTGGGATGATGAAGGATCTTGGCTCCGACAAGAAACAGGCGGAGATCCTCTCGGTCTACAGCTTCGCGCTGGAGCCGATTGTCCTCCTCTACAACGGCGCCGATCTCCGCACCCTCTTCGAGAGCGCCGGCCCCGTCGCCAAGCCGATCTCCGGCCTTACGCTCCCGGAAAGCTCCACGCTGAAGCAGAACTTCCCGAACCCCGCCTCCACCACCACGCGGATCGTCTACAACCTGGTGGAGCCAAGCACGGCCACCGTGGTCAGGATCTACGATTCCCGTGGCGAGATCATGGCGACCTACGATCAGGGAGCCCAGGGGGATGGGGAGCATACGCTGGACGCCGATGTCTCCAAGCTCGCCAGCGGTTCCTATCTCTACCATCTCACGGTTCGTACCGCGAACGGTGAGCGGGTCTATTCCAAGACGATGCAGGTTGTTCGCTGAGCGTTTCCGAACGCCGGAACCGGATACCCTTGAAATCACCCCGACCTCTTCCCGCGAAGGGCTCGGGGTGATTTGTATCGGAAGCAGGATCCTTGCCCACCCCGCCGCCGCTGGCTATTATTGCGGCGTGTCACGATCTCTATATCTTCTATTCCATCCCTGTCGGGAGAGTTTTTATATGAATAATCAATCACTCCGTGCGGCAGCGCTGATCTTCTTTTTCGCGGCGGCATCAACCGTCGCCGCCTTTGGTCAGGATGGCGTCAGGATAAATAATGAGGATGAATGCCAGAAGCGGCAGGAGAAGCTCATAAAGGAGCTGATGCGGGCCACGCTGGATTACTGGTCGCCCAGATTCACCGCCTATCAGGCCCTGATCGATAAGACCCTGTCGAAGGAGGATCTTCAGGATCTGAACCAGCTTCGCGGCCGTTTCCTGCTGGCGCTCAAGACGGAGAAGGAGAAACAGGCACGGCTGGACCGGCGGAACAGCGCCGAGCGGGAGGCGAACATGCGATCGATGGCTCATGGTGGAAGCATGGATGGGAATGATCGGATGATGCCGGATTCGGCGATGATGGCGAACTACGATTCCCACGCCGCCGCCGCATATGCCTCAATCGATTCGGCCGCCGCTGCCGCGAATGCCACAGTCGATTCGGCCGCGCGCGCCGTGGAGGCGCGGATGGGAGCTTCGACGGAGGTTGATACGGCCACGGTTTCGTCCGATAACACGGAACATCCATATATGCGCGATGATGCGGATATGCCGTATGGCGATATAACTATCCATCGATCCGGACAGGCGAGGATGAAGTCCAAGATGGATCTGGAAAGCATCAACGAGGCGGCGATGAAGCTGGCGGAACGCTACGAGAGCCGGTTGCAGGAACTGGACGGGCGGATGAAGAACGATATCATGGAGTTTCTGCTAGTTGCCGCCGGGAAGATGCGTGGTTTCGGTGCCAGGAATGATATGGAGATGTGCGAGTCCGCCAATTTCATGATCGATCAGGTTGTCGCCATGGAAACCGATTCGATTCGCAGAAATGCCGCCAACGATTTTTTGGAGAAGATTGGAGGAACGCAGGCAAATGCGTTCCTCATGCTGGTGGGGAATGATATTACCGGCGTGCTTAAGACAATGATGCAGGGTGAGGCCGGCGATTTCTCCAACATCCTCCCCCGCAGGGAATCCACCCCCGCCCTCTCCAGCGCGATGCTGGAGCAGAACGCGCCAAACCCCGCCGCCATCTCCACGGAGATAGCCTACACGCTCCCGGAGCCGAGCAGCGCCACGGTAATCACACTCTACAGCACCGACGGCAAGACCACGGTCGCATACGATCAGGGCCCCCGCCCGGCGGGACGCCAGGTTGCGAAGATCGATGTTGGCCCCCTGACGCCGGGGACGTATGTCTACCGACTGAAGATCAGCACGTCGGCCGGAGATCAGGTCTTCTCCAAAACGATGCAGGTGGTCAGGTAGAAGGAATATTCGCGGGAATCTCCCGGGGCGCGCTCCGGGAACCCCGTTGTATCGGAAGGAGCTTCAACGCTCTTCAACGCCGTGTGGTGGAAGTATCGATCGGTTTAATCCGTTCCATCCCGCCATCGGCTCACAAGGAACCAGCAAGGAAATCCGCGCATGACCCGCTACTCGTTACGTCTGTTTGCCATCATACTCGCGCTTGCGGTAATCGTCACAGTTCCGTCATCGGCGCAACGCCGGGGAAAAGGGAAATCGGCGGCAGCCAGGAAGCATATCGGACAGAGCGATACCGCCTATATCGACAACAATTATGAGGAAAAGGAAGAGAAGGAAACCCCTCTCGCCAAACAGCTCAAGTCGGATCTTGTCGTCACCGCATTCGATTACTGGACGGTAAAGCTCAACAACTACAAATCCCATATTGATGGGATGCTTGCCCCGTGCGATCTCGCCGAGGTGAACCGGCTCCGCGTCTACTGGAGCATCTTCCTGGACCAGAAGAAATGGAAGGGCCTTGCCACCAGGTTCAGATCGACGTTCGATGGAGGGGATTCCGAGGATGGAGAGTCCGAGGGGGGAGATGGTCCCGGCCCGGCGGCGATGAAGAAGAAGAAATCCGAGGAGATCGGCGCGCTGGTGGACAACATCAGCGAGATGGCCGAGACGTTTTTTGTGGCAAAGTGGATCGCCCGCCGTTACCGTCCGCAGTTTGCCGCGATGCAGGAGACGGTTTCCGGCGATTTCAACGCGTTTGTCGATACGGTTATCGCCGCCAAGGAGCGTTTTGCCGTGGCGCATCAGGCGGAAATCGCCAGCGATCCCTCCGTCCAGACGATCATGAAGGAGCTTACCCGCGAAAAAGCCAATGAGGGGTTGAAGGAGATCAGCGGAGACAAGGATGTTGGGACGTTCGTCGGGATTGGGTTCACCGCGCTGGTGGAGCCGCTGATGATCCTCTACAACGGACAGGATCTCCGTCGGCTCTTCAAGAGCGTTGATATCCTTCCAAAGGAGCTGAGCGAGCTGGATCTGGGGGATGCCTCGGTGCTTGAACCGAACGTGCCGAATCCCGCCGTCACGGCAACCACGATCAACTACACCCTGCCGGAGGCAAGCAGCCGCACAACGCTCCGCCTCTACGACGCGCGCGGCGAACTGGTCGGAACCTACGATCAGGGGGATCGCCCCGCCGGCCGTTATCAGGTCAACGTCGATGTCTCCACGCTGTCGAGCGGGTTCTATCTCTATTACCTTACCACGATGACATCGCAGGGGGAACGGGTCTATTCCCGCACGCTCCAGGTTGCGCGATAATAATCTGTCTTGTCTTGTCGGGGCACGTTTTGTAAGGGCACGTTTCAAACGTGCCCCAACAAGTCCATGGACAACATGTATGAACCCCGGCCCTGTCTGCACGACGGCGCCGGGGTTCTTCGTCTGAAATCGGAACCCGATCTATCATTCTGAAAAGAATTTCGCCGGCTGGACGTTTCATGACGATTTCATTGAAGCGGAAAAAGCTGGTTCGTATTTTGTGAATGCTTTTTAATGATTCGAACTGTAATGAATGCATCCTGACCCCATTGCCTGATCGTCATGAATAATCCTCTTCGTCGTTCTCTCCGCGTGCCGGTCTTCGTCCTTATCCCCGTTACCGTGCTGGTCGTGGTCGCCGTTACGGCGTTTCGCTGGAAGGATGAAAACGATTATTACTTCAAGGTCAACAAGGGGCTGGAGACGTTCGGGCAGGTTTACCGGGAAGTGACGCAGAATTATGTTGATCAGGTCGATCCTGAGACGTTTATCAACGCCGGGATCGACGGGATGCTGAAAACGCTCGATCCCTATACATCCTATCTTCGGCGGAAGGATGCCGCCGATATCGATCTGCTGACCAGCGGAACCTACGGCGGCATCGGCATCACCGTCGGCATACGGGACAGCGCCGTCACCATCGTCGATGTGGTGGACGGCTATTCCGCGCAGCGCGAAGGGGTTCGTATCGGCGACAAGGTCAAATCGATCAACGGTGCCCAGCTCCTTCGCAGCCCGGTGGATGCCCTGCGCGAGTATACGCGGGGCGAGCCGGGGACCACACTCCAAATGACCGTCCTGCGCGACGGCGTTGCCGATTCCCTGACGTTTACCCTCACGCGCGAGAATATCAAAGTCCGGAGCATTCCCTACAGCGGGCGGATCATCGACGGCATCGGCTATATCAAGCTGGAGCGGTTCAGTGCCAACGCGGGGGATGAATTGCGGAACGCGCTGCTCGATCTGAAGCAGCAGGGGGCCTTCAAGGGGGTCATCCTCGATCTCCGCGATAATCCGGGAGGGCTTCTGGAAGCCGCCGTGGATGTGGGCTCGAAATTTCTCCCCTATGGAAGCGTGATCGTTACCACCCGTGGCCGCGATTCATCGGAGGATCATGTCTATCGTTCCGATGAGGAGCCGATCGCGGCGGGCGTTCCGCTGGTGGTGCTGATCAACGGCGGCTCCGCCTCCGCCTCGGAGATTGTCGCCGGCGCCATTCAGGATCTGGATGCCGGCGTGCTCCTTGGGTCGCGGAGCTACGGCAAGGGGCTGGTGCAGTCGGTGCGGCGGCTGCCGTATGATGCAACGCTCAAGATCACGACCGCCCGGTACTACACGCCATCGGGGAGGAGCATTCAGAAGATCGATTATCTGATGCAGCGGAGCGGGACATCGAGCTTCTCCGCCGATTCCGCCAGCAGGTATCGTACCGCCGCCGGACGGGAGCTGAGCTTCCACGGCGGCATCATCCCCGACACCGTTGTGGATCTTTCCGCCGCCACCGATTTTGTCGATGAGTTGCGTGATGCCTCAATGTTCTTCAATTTTGCGACGCGGTACGCCTCCGGCCTCCGGTCGCTCCCCGATGATTTTGCGGTGGATAACGCCCTGATCAAACAGTTCGAGGATTTCACGCTGGAGAATCTTCAGCGCAGCAGCAGCGGCTCCGCATCCATCGGCAAGGTGAACGAGCTGTACGCCTCGGCCAAAAGGGAGGGCTACAATTCCGACATGCTCAGGAAGATCGACGGGCTCCGCGCTGATCTCTCCGGCGAGGAACGGAACCTGCTGCGGGATCATCGCGACGAGATACGGCGGGAGTTGTACAACGAGATCGTCAACCGCTTCCGCGGACAGCACGAGCGGATGGAGGCGATGCTCAGGAACGACGATCAGATCCAGGCCGCCGTTGGCCTGCTCCGCTCCGGCCGCCGGGAATACGGCAGGCTCCTCAGTTCCCGGTAACCCGACTGTCATCAGAATCCGTTCGTGGGAGTGGACTAAACCATTTCCCCCCCGTCGCGTCAAGGCCCCTGCATCCCGGCACGGCATGGAGCGCTCTGACCTTCATGCCGTCATCATCTCGATAATCAGTTTCCCTCTATTATATCTCGATATACTATGAAGTACGTTCGCTCCACTGTTTTCGGCCTTTTGCTCCTCCTTGCGTTTATCGCCGTTCCCTCGCTCTACGCCCAGCCGGGCGATGGCGAGCTTCCGCAGGCGGGCATCGATACGGTCGGCACCGCCCTCCTGAATGAATACCCGAAGGATTATGACGCCATTTTCAAGGCGGTGAAGGCCGGGCTGGTGAGCATGGGCTACGAGGTCAATTATGCCAGCAAGAAGACCAATCTGATCGAGACATCGTTCAAGCAGCTTGCAAACGAGGATACGTTCTTTGATACGATGGCTGTCTACGGCGATATCCCCTACATCCGCTCGCCGGGATGGACGATCGGGCGCGTGCAGGTGAAGGTGACGCTGGAGAGGATGGACAGCATGAAGACCGCCGTAAAGGTGCTGGCGCAGTTGAGCGGATATGAGGAGCGCTTCGCCAACCGGTGGCTCTACTGGAAATCGAACGGAAAGCTGGAGGAGCGGGCGATGGATGCCATCAACAAGAGCGTGGAAGCAATCAAGGAATAGCCCGCTCAGCCCCCCCGGCCCGCGTGATGCCGGCGATGAAGTATTGCAGGGAGTGGCCGGGAATCTAACCCCGTCCGCTCCCTGTCCGTTTATCCCCCCTCCCGATGTCATCATTTCGCGCGGTGGCGTCTCCGCGCGGCGGCCGGCTGGCCCCATTGTTGCGCCCATCGATCTCTATACTTTCAGATGCGTCTGGCTTCCTGTATGTTACGGCCGGTGTGGCATCCCCATTTTCGAACGGGGATCTCCGGCACCACGGCGGCGGCAATCCATACAGGGCCGGTCGTCGCCGGGTCTCCCGCCTCCGGTCCATCGATCTCCGCGGAACTCTTCACGACAGGTTGGATATGAAATCAACGATTACGTCCCTGCTCGCGCTTCTTCTTCTCGCCACCGTCGTCCGGGCA
>JBDSJW010000074.1:0-5544 GCA_039917235.1 Kapaibacterium sp. (SeqCode)
GGCCCCGATCTTCAGTATCAGTGGCGGAAGAACACGGTCAATATCACCGGCGCAACCAGCTCATCGCTGGAGCTTAAGAGCATCAAGGCCGCCGATTTCGGTGATTACGATGTGGTGGTTAAAAACAGCTGCGGCGCCGATACCAGTGCGTCGGCACGCCTTACGGTGAATGCGCCCGGCTCCGGGCCAGCGCTGGTCTTTACGATATCGCCGGTCGATTTTCATGGCGTCCATGTCGGCTCGCCGGTGGAACAGAATTTTGACGGGCTGATTCGCAACGCGGGGGATGACACGCTGAAAGTGACGGGCATGAGCATCAGCGGCTCGGCGGCCTCGGAGTTCGCCATCGTCTCGGGGGGCGCTCCGTTCAACCTTCCGCCAAACAGCAGCCGGCCCGTCAAGCTCCGGTTTACGCCGGCAACCACGGGATTGCGAACCGCGCAGATCGATTTTACCAGCAACGCGAAGGACAATCCTTCGCTCACGCTCCAGGGAACCGGCTCGCTCTTCGGCATCACGACAACCACGCCAAATGTGGTGTTCGGACAGACCACCGTGGGCTCGGCACACGATACGGTTATCCAGATCTGCAACACATCCACGGCGGCCGAGACCATCTCGGCGGTCAGCCTTCAGGGCGATCCGCAGTTCAGCCTTGTCCCTGCGGTCATCACCCCGCTGACCATGGCGCCGGATTCCTGCCTCACGATTTCGGTCAGGTATTCGCCAACCGCACCGGGGAACGCAACCGGAACGCTGGTGATCAAGAACGCGCAGGGGGATTCAATCCAGATATCGCTGAGCGGCAGCACCCCGGGAATAGTTTCCGCCCCGCGGGATGCCGCATCCCCGATCTTCAGCACAGGCGTGGTTCCCAACCCCACCAGCGATCAGGCAACGATCAGCGTGAACCTCGTCAGAACCGTGCAGATCGATCTGCTGGTTGTGGATGAGCGCGGATCGGTTGTCCGTCGCTTCTCCAGGGCACACGCGGCCGCCGGACCCAACACCTTCCACTGGGATGGGAAAGCGGAGAATGGCGCCCGGGTGCCGAGCGGAGCCTATCAGGTGGTGATCACGGCGGGAGGGAGTGTCAACACGCTCTCGCTGGTGATGACCCGATAGCAGACTGTTGAAGGACGTCATCCGCTGCGGTGGCCTTCACCATTCGCTCAGGTTCGGCCGCCTTGCGGCTGATCGCCCTTGAACAGTCTGAGCATCTGTAGTAATTCAACAGTCTGCCAGGGCCGCGCTACATATCACAAACTCAATGATGCCTCCCGTTCCGCGGGGGGCATTTTTTTATCGCCCAACGATTTAACTTTTTGCAACATCGTGAATCCCAGCAATCGGAAGCGGGATGAAACGGCGCGAATTTGCCGGATATGGATCATCAAGGCGTTTCCGGCGGAGATGACCGCCGCGTGAGAATAAGAATATTATCCGGTGTTATTACTGGTAGGTGTAACACTCAGAGGGTTTGAAGTGTTATTTGTACAAGAACGGATAAACGAAGCGAAGGAACTGGAGACGAGGGTCACGTTTGTTGAACAACGATTGTCATTGTGAATGTGGCGGAGAGCGGACTAGTGAAACCCTCCCCGTGCTGTGAATCATCTTCAGGAGTAATGTCATGAGAAATTCATTTTGCATCTCGCTTATTACCGGCCTTATCGCTTGGCTCTGCGTAGCGTATTGGACGGCATAAAAAGAATATGGGGAAGCACGCTTCCTCGGAATTACGAACGATGTGTCGATGTCAGAGCTTCAGAGTTGATGATATAACGGGGATCCCCATTTTGTCAGCGTCCAGCCGACGGAATGCTCGAAAAAAATCCAGAGATAACGAGGCGGCAACCGCCACTCTCGTTCGCGTCGCCGCCAGGCCGCCATCATCCCATTTCGCCCCATCCCATATTACCAGATGTTTATCCATGTTTTGTGATGCTCATAACAGACTGTTGAAGGACGTCATCTGCCGCGTTGGCCTTCATCATTCGCTCAGATTCGGCCGCCTTGCATCTGATCGTCCTTGAACAGTCTGAAGCGTCGGAAGTAATTCAACAGACTGATAACAGTCGTATCCGCGCACGGGATGTTCATCCACACCATCCCACCGCATCAGCGATGAAATAGCTATGTTCATCCGCCCGCTGCGGACGATTATGCGTGGCGTAACCTGGGGCGTTGTTATCCTGCCGTAATCTTAAATGTATTGAACAGATATCTGATGATTTCTCCGCCAAAAATTATACGATGGATTTTTCTTTATACATATTTCGCGTATGCGATATTCGTTTTTCTGGTTATTGCTGGAATCTTCACCAATGCAGGATTGAGATTCGGTTACGGTCTTGGCGATCTGGGGATGATCGGTGAACACGTTCTGATCTTTCTCATCATAAGTGGGTTCGGTTACGCCCTCCGAAAAAAATGGGCGGGAAACATCATCGCCATCGTCGCCATGCTCCTTGCCTCCGCCTATATCATCCTTACGCTGACCATCTGGCGGGGTGTTGAGTATCCCTGGCGGAGTTCCGAACAGCGCGCGCCGGGGGGAGTGCGTCTCGCATCGGCGATTATGCCACCGCCGGACGTATGAGAATTCTTTGTCCGTGACGCTCGGACCGCATCGGAAGCGCCATCCGATATCCGATATCCGCGAAATCGAAACCCACCGCTCCAATTCACTCCAATCCTTCATCGAATCCCCAAAAGTCGTATACTTGGCGGCCCGTGGTTCCGCGATATCACGAAGCGTCGGTTTCGTCCGGAATCATCAATTCATTCCAGAATCGTACAGCATATGTCTGGTCGCACAATCTGCTTTGTCTCCTCGGAGGTGGCTCCGTTTTCCAAAACCGGAGGGCTTGCCGATGTCGCCGGTGCTCTGCCGAAATATCTCTCCGCCCAGGGATTCGAGGTGCGCGTTTTTACGCCGCTCTATGACAGCGTCGATACCTCCAGCCAGGATTTTTATGTCGTCGATTTTCTGAAGGATATAAATATCTGGATGAACGGCGAATCGATCTCCTTTACGGTGATCACCACGCGAATTCCGCACTCGAATGTCGATGTCTATTTTATCGATTGCCCGAGACTTTATCACCGAGGATCGATCTACACCAGTGATGCCGATGAATATCTCCGCTATGCGCTCCTCAGCCGCGCCGCTCTGGAATGCTGCCAGCGTATGGGCTGGAGCCCGTCGGTTATCCATTGTAATGACTGGCAGACCGGGTTGATTCCGCTTTATCTGCGGTCGGTCTATCACTGGGATCAGATATTTCACGATACCAAGACCGTCCTCACCATCCATAATATCGCCTATCAGGGGGTCTTCGGTTCGGATATCGTTCCATCGCTCGGCCTTGCCGATCATGTGCTGATGTTCAATCAGAGTGATCTGAATTCCGGCGTCGTTAATTTTCTGAAAACCGGAATTACCTACGCCGATGTTATCACCACGGTAAGCGATACCTACGCCCAGGAAATTCAGACGGAGGAATATGGCGCCGGCCTGGAAGGGCTGCTGCGGCGGCGGCGTAATTCGCTGATCGGCATCGTTAATGGGGTGGATTATAATGAGTGGAGCCCGGAGCGCGACCGGCTTATTCAGTACGATTATTCCGCGCACGATCTTTCGGGAAAGGAGAAAAATAAGCAGTCGCTCCTCGCCAGCCTTGATCTCTCCTATGTTCCCGGCGTTCCGGTGCTTGGCATGGTGACGCGGCTAACCGCGCAGAAGGGGATCGATCTCTTTTTCGATATCCTCCCCGCGCTCCTCTCGGCGCACGATTTCCGGCTGGTTGTGCTGGGAAGCGGCGAGGAGAAATATGAATCGTTCTTCAACTCCATCCACCAGCAGTTCCGCCACAAGGCCTGCTTCTATCGCGGGTTTCAGACGCGGCTCTCCCATATGATCGAGGCGGGGAGCGATATTTTTCTGATGCCGTCGCAGTACGAGCCGTGCGGGCTGAACCAGATCTACAGCCTCCGCTACGGGACCATCCCGGTGGTCCGCAAAACCGGCGGGCTTGCCGATACCGTGCAGCCGTTTGACCCCAATACCGGCGAAGGGACCGGCTTTGTCTTCGAGCACTATACGCCGGAGGGGCTCCGCTGGGGGATTGAGACGGCGCTGGCAACCTATTACGACCGGGAAGGCTGGCGCAGATTGATGCTGAACGCGATGGCCCGCAACTATTCCTGGGAGGCACAGGTCGGGCGCTATATCGAGCTGTATGCCGCGCTTGGTGCCATCTGATATTCCGGCATCGCGGAGCCCGGCTGTTATCCTTACCGGCCCACGACACGGCGGAACAATTCCACCGTGGCATATGCTTTGACCGGAAGGCTGCTATATTCGCCCGGCATTACCGGAATGCGATGGCAACGCGCGCGCGTTTACCATTTCAGGTGGATGGCGTCGCAGTTTCTTCCGTATCGATAGCGGGAGATCGTTTCAACGGCAATTGAGCAGGCACTATGGTTACGACAGGGAAATCCCTTGAACCTCCTCCCATAAACGGTTTGCGCCCCGCCCCGCCGAAGCCGATGGGCAAATGGCATCGCTGGTTGTTCAAGGGGCACCTTGATGAGCCGGAAGGCCCGGGCGCCAACGAGTCGGAGCATCACCATCAGCAGCCCTGGTACAAGGTGATGTGTCTCACCGGCGTCGATTATTTCTCGACGCTTGGATATCAGCCCGGCATCGCATTTCTGGCTGCCGGCGCACTCTCGCCGATTGCCACGATTGTGTTGGTGCTGGTGACGCTCTTCGGCGCGTTGCCGATCTACCGGCGCGTTGCCGCCGCAAGCCCGCATGGCGAGGGATCGATAGCGATGCTGGAGCGGCTGCTGCCGAAATGGAAGGGGAAGCTCCTGGTGCTCTGCCTGCTCGGATTTGTTGCCACCGACTTTATCATCACAATCACTCTTTCAGCCGCCGATGCCACGGCGCACGTCATCGAAAATCCGTTTGTGCCGCCGTCGGTCAATCATCCCATCATCCTTACGCTCCTCTTTGTCACGTTGCTCGCGGCGATTTTCATTAAGGGGTTCAAGGAGGCTATCGGCATCGCCGTGGTGCTGGTGGTGCTCTATCTGCTGCTGAACACCGTGGTGCTAGGTGTGGGGATAGCGCATGTGGTGGCCGCGCCGGAGCTGCTGGTGAACTGGAAGCGGGGATTGTTCGAGAGCCACGGAAATGTTTTCGCGATGATCGGCCTGGCGCTCCTTCTCTTTCCGAAGCTGGCGCTTGGCCTTTCAGGATTCGAGACCGGCGTTGCGGTGATGCCGCTGGTGAAGGGGAGCACGAAAAGCCAGGATCATCTGGAAGGGCGGATAAAAAACACGCGCAAGCTGATAGCCACGGCGGCGATTATCATGAGCGTGCTTCTTATCAGCAGCAGCTTTGTCACCACGCTCCTGATCCCGGCCGCGGCGTTCCAGCAGGGGGGGGCCGCAAGCGGTCGCGCGCTGGCATATCTGGCGCATCAGTTTCTCGGCGACGGATTCGGCACCGTCTACGATATCAGCACC